>DATLNE010000014.1 GCA_035536915.1 Acidimicrobiales bacterium | reverse complement strand
TTGAAGTACATCCTCGTCACCCAACGGGCCGCATTCAACAGCCCGGTGTGGTTCAACATCGGCGTCAAGGGCGTCCCGCAGCAGGCCAGTGCATGTTTCATCCTCGCCGTCGACGACACGATGAACGCGATCCTCAACTGGTACCGCGAGGAAGGCATCATCTTCAAGGGTGGGTCGGGCTCCGGCACCAACCTGTCGAAGATCCGCTCGAGCGCCGAGTTGCTCGAAGGCGGTGGTACCGCGTCAGGTCCGGTGAGCTTCATGCGCGGCGCTGACGCGTCGGCCGGCACGATCAAGTCGGGTGGCAAGACCCGGCGCGCCGCCAAGATGGTGATCCTCAACGCCGATCCCCCCGACATCGAAGACTTCATCTGGTGCAAAGCCATCGAGGAGCGGAAGGCCCGGGCCCGTCAGGAGGCCGGCTTCGACATGGACCTCGACGGCAAGGACAGCCACTCGATCCAGTACCAGAACGCCAACAACTCGGTGCGGGTCACCGACGAGTTCATGCAGGCCGTGGTCGACGGCGCCGACTGGGACATGGTGGCGGTGACCTCGGGCGAGGTCGTGCGCACAGTGCCCGCCCGCGACCTGATGCGCCAGATCGCCACCGCCACGTGGGAGTGCGCCGACCCCGGCATGCAGTTCGACACCACCATCAACCGCTGGCACACCGCCACCAACACGGGGCGCATCAACGGCTCCAACCCGTGCTCGGAGTACATGCACCTCGACAACTCGGCGTGCAACCTGGCGTCGCTCAACCTGCTCACGTTCCTGGGTGACGAGGACGTGTTCGACGTCGACGGGTTCCGGGCGGCCACCGAGGTCGTGTTCACGGCGCAGGAGATCCTCGTCGGCAACGCCGACTACCCGACCGAGAAGATTGCGGCCACGTCGCGCCGCTTCCGCCAGCTGGGCATCGGCTACGCCAACCTCGGCGCCTTGCTCATGGCGCTGGGCATGGCCTACGACTCCGACGAAGGGCGGGCGTGGGCGGCGGCCGTCACCGCCCTGCTGACCGGCCATTCGTATGCCACGTCGGCCCGCACCGCCGCCCGCATGGGACCGTTCGCCGGCTACACCGAGAACGCCGAGCACATGAACCGGGTGCTGCGCATGCACCGCGACGACGTGGCCAAGATCGACGAGGAGAAGGTGCAGACCTCGTTGCTCGACGCCGCCCAGGAAGCATGGGACTCGGCCGTCGAGCTGGGCGAGCGCTACGGCGTGCGTAACTCGCAGGCCTCGGTGCTGGCGCCCACCGGCACCATCGGCTTGCTGATGGACTGCGACACCACCGGCATCGAGCCCGACCTCGGCCTGGTCAAGATGAAGAAGCTTGTCGGCGGCGGCACCATGGCCATCGTCAACCAGACGGTGCCGCGGGCGCTGCGCCGGCTCGGCTACTCGGCCGCCGAGATCGAGGCCATCGTCGCCTACATCGACGAGCACAAGTCGATCGTGGGTGCGCCCGCGCTGAAGGCCGAGCACATGTCGGTGTTCGCCTGCTCGATGGGCGACAACACCATCCACTACCTCGGCCACGTCCGCATGATGGCGGCGGTGCAGCCGTTCATCTCCGGCGCCATCTCCAAGACGGTGAACATGCCGGCGGACGTCACGGTCGAGGAGGTCGAGCAGCTCCACATCGATGCGTGGCAGATGGGGCTCAAGGCCATTGCCGTGTACCGCGACAACTGCAAGGTGGCCCAGCCGCTGTCGACCATGAAGAAGGAAGGCGCGGCCGCCCCGGATGCGTCCGGGGCCCACGACGCCGACCTGGCGGTCAAGGTGGCCGAGCTGGAGAAGGCGCTGTCGAACCAGACGACGATCGTGGTGAAGCAGCCCATCCGCGAGCGGCTGCCCAAGCGGCGCCGGTCGACCACCTTCGCCTTCCGGTTGGCCGACTGCGAGGGCTACGTCACCGTCGGCGAGTACGACGACGGCCGTCCCGGCGAGGTGTTCATGAAGGTCTCCAAGCAGGGCTCGACCCTGGCCGGGATCATGGACGCCTTCTCCATCTCGGTGTCGCTCGGCCTGCAGCATGGGGTGCCGTTGAAGACCTACGTGCAGAAGTACACCAACATGCGCTTCGAGCCGGCAGGCATGACCGACGACCCCGAGCTGCGCATCGCCTCGTCGCTGGTCGACTACATCTTCCGGCGGCTGGCGGTCGACTACCTGCCGTTCGAGGACCGCAAGGAGCTCGGCGTGCTGACCAGCGAGGAGCGCATCCAGCCCACGCTGCCCGGGGTGGAGGAGAACACCACGCCGTCGTCAGGCATGGTGATCGCCCCCACGGTCGAGCCCGCGGCGGCCGCCGCTGCCGAACTGCCCGAGGTCGAGGTCATGCCCGCCGCCGCCCACTCCGATGCCCCGTACTGCTACCAGTGCGGCGTCCAGATGCAGCGAGCCGGCTCCTGCCACGCCTGCCCCAGCTGCGGCACCACCAGCGGCTGCTCGTAAAGGAATCCCACGCCTGGCCACGGCGTTGGACCACTCGATGAAGATCGAGGTGTGGTCCGACGTCGTGTGCCCGTGGTGCTGGGTTGGCAAGCGGAACCTGGAGTTGGCGCTCGAGGGGTTCGAGCATCGGGACCAGGTCGAGGTGGTGTTCCGCTCCTACGAGCTCGATCCCAATGCGCCGCCTGAGCGGGAGGGCACCTACGAGGAGCGGCTGGCCCGCAAGTACGGCGTTGCCGCGGGCCAGGCCCGGGCCATGATCTCCCGCATCGTCGACGCCGGGGCGCTGGTGGGGCTCGACTTCCGCTTCGACATCGCCCGGCCCGGCAACACCTTCGATGCCCACCGGCTCATCCAACTGGGCGGCGCGCCGGTGAAGGAACGGCTCATGCGGGCCTACTTCACCGAGGGCGAGCCCATCGGCGACCGGGAGACCCTGGTGCGCCTCGCCGTCGATGCCGGGTTGGCCGAGGACGAGGTGCGCACGGTCCTCGACTCCGACCTCTACGCCGATGCCGTGCGGGCCGACGAGCGCGCCGCGGCCGAGCACGACATCACCGGCGTGCCGTTCTTCGCCGTCGACGGCAAGTACGGCGTCGCCGGCGCCCAGCCGCCGGAGATCCTGCGCCGCGTCCTCGAGCGTCGCTTCGCCGAAGCCGCTCCGCCGCCGCCCGCCCCCGGCTGCGACGACGACGGGGTCTGCGCCGTCTGAGGAAGTTGCGTTGAAATCGTGCTGGAAAACGGCGCGTTTCCTACGCAACTTCGGGCAGGGCGGGGCGGGGCTTGGCTCAGCGGAAGCGGCGGAGGCGCAGGCTGTTCGACACCACAAAGATCGACGACAGGCCCATGGCGGCGCCGGCGATCATGGGGTTGAGCAGCCCGGCGGCGGCCAGCGGCAGGGCCCCGACGTTGTAGGCGAACGCCCAGAACAGGTTGCCCTTGATGGTGCCCAGCGTCCGCCGCGACAGGCGGATGGCGTCGGCCGCCGCGCCCAGGTCGTCGCGCACCAGCGTGAGGTCGGACGCCTCGATGACCACGTCGGTGCCGGTGCCCATGGCGATGCCGAGGTCGGCCTGCGCCAAGGCGGCAGCGTCGTTCACGCCGTCGCCCACCATGGCCACCACCCGGCCCTCCGACTGCAGTCGCTTCACCACCTCGACCTTGTCGGCGGGCAGCACCTCGGCCACCACCTCGTCGATTCCGATCGACGCGGCCACGGCCTGCGCCGCACGCGAGTTGTCGCCGGTCAACAGCACCGGCCGCAGCCCGAGCGCCCGCAGCTGGGCCACGGCGCCGGCGGCGCCGGTTTTCACCGTGTCGGCCACCACCAGCACGCCGCGCACCGAGCCGTCCCACGCCACCACCACCGGCGTCTGCCCGGCCGCCTCGGCATCAGCCTTAACCGCGGCCAACTCCGCGGGCAAGGGCAGGCCCACGAACTGCTCCCGACCCACCACAACAGAACGCCCCTCGACCTCGCCCCGTACCCCGAGCCCCTCACTGCTGGCGAAGCCCGACACCGGCGGCAGCGACGGTCCCGCCGCCTCGGCGATGGCCCGGGCGATCGGGTGCTCGCTGGCGTGCTCCAACGCTCCTGCCAGCCGCAGCACCTCGGGCGGCCCCACCACCGACACCAACGCCATGCGCCCCGTCGTCACCGTGCCCGTCTTGTCGAGCACCACGGTGTCGACCCGCCTCGTCGACTCCAGCACTTCCGGTCCCTTGATGAGGATGCCGAGCTGCGCCCCCCGCCCCGTCCCCACCAACAACGCCGTGGGCGTGGCCAACCCCAGCGCGCACGGGCAGGCGATGATCAACACGGCCACGCCCGCGGCGAACGCGGTGGCCGCCTCCGACCCCGCGCCCAGCCAGAAGCCCAGCGTCGCCACCGCCAAGGTGATGACCACCGGCACGAACACCGCGGACACCCGGTCGGCCAAGCGCTGCACGGGCGCCTTGCCCATCTGGGCCTCGGCCACCAGGCGGGCCATCTGCGCCAACTGGGTGTCGGCGCCCACCCGCGTCGCCCGCACCACCAACCGTCCGCCTGCATTCACGGTGGCGCCGACCACGGCATCGCCCGGGCACACCTCGACGGGCACCGACTCGCCGGTCACCAACGAGGTGTCGACGGCGGAGGTGCCCTCCTCGATCACGCCGTCGGTGGCGACCTTCTCCCCGGGGCGCACCACGAAGCGGTCGCCCACCACCAACTGCTCGACCGGCACCCGCACTTCGGCGCCGTCGCGCAGCACGGCCACGTCCTTGGCGCCGAGCTCCAGCAAGGCCCGCAGCGCGGCGCCCGAGCGGCGCTTGGCCCGGGCCTCGAAGTACCGGCCGCCCAGGATGAACGTCGTCACCACGGCGGCCACTTCCAGGTAGATCTCGTGCGCCCCCGCGCCCCGTTCGGCCGACAGGCTGAACGACATCTTCATGCCCGGCTCGCCCGCCTCGCCGAAGAACAGTGCCCACAGCGACCAGCCGAACGCCGCCAACACGCCGACCGAGATGAGCGTGTCCATGGTGGCCGCCGCGTGGCGCAGGTTGGTCCACGCGGCGCGGTGGAACGGCCATGCCCCCCACGTCACCACCGGGGCGGCCAGCGTCAGCGAGAGCCACTGCCAGTTGCGGAACTGCAGCGCGGGCACCATGGCCATCAGCAGCACAGGGACGGTCAGCACCAGCGACCCCACGAACCGGTCGCGCAACCCGTCCCGCGACGGCTCGGCCGCTGCGTCGGACACGGAGGGCAGGCGGGCGCTGTACCCGGCCGCTTCGACCTGGGCGATGACGGCCTCGACGGGCACGTCGTCGGGGGCCACCACCTTGGCCTGTTCGGTGGCGTAGTTCACCGTGGCGGTCACCCCGTCCATGCGGTTGAGTCGCTTCTCGATGCGCGCCGCGCACGACGCGCACGTCATGCCCCCGATCTCCAGCTCGATGGCGCTCATCGGTGGTGCACCACGGCAGGCGAGTCGTCGGGGCCGACCGTGGCGCCCACCGCCCACCCGCCGCCGAAGGCGACAGCGAGCACGACGGCGAACGCAGCCAGGCGGGCCCGGGCCGTCACGAGGTCACCTCGTAGCCGGCTTCGTCGACCGCCACCCGCACGGCGGCCTCGTCGAGCGGTGCCTCGCTGGCGACGGTCACGCGCCCGGAGTCGAGGTCGACGTCGACGTTCTCGACGCCGGGCAACTTGGAAAGCTCAGCCGACACAGCGCTCACGCAGTGGCCGCAGGTCATGCCGGAAACGGTGTAGGTCGAAGTCGTGGTCATGGTTGCAGTATACCCCCGGGTGGTATGTTGGACTCATGCGTGGTTACTCGATGGACAAGGACGATTACGTGCGACGGTTACGTCGCATCGAGGGCCAGGTGCGCGGCCTCGAACGGATGGTGGAAGAGGACACGTACTGCATCGACATCCTCACGCAGGTCAGTGCGGTGACGAAGGCGCTGCAGTCGGTGGCCATCGGGTTGCTCGACCAGCACGTGCGCCATTGCGTCGCCCATGCCGAAGGCGACAGCGGCGACGAGATGGTGACCGAGGCCGTCAAGGCCGTCGAGCGGTTGCTGCGCTCGTGATCGACGTCCCCGAACAGCTGGCCGCCCACCTCCGCCGCGACCTGGGCACGTGGCCTCCGACCGAAGCGTTCACCGTCACCAAAGCCGAGTCGCGCTCCGAACTGGCCTGGGACGGCGTCGTGCGCGCCGTGGCGGGCATCCGCACCCCGCACGGCACCATCCTTTCCGGCGCCGACACCGACGACGGCCTGGTGGAACTGGTGTTCCGCTGGACGACCGCACCCACCGAGCTTGAGCCGCTGGGGGAGTGGCGCCCGGCCGACGACCCGACGCTGCCCGAGTGGCTGCGGCCCTTCGGCGGCGAGGTGTTGGCCGTCTTCGACGACGACGGCGCCTACCTGGCCGGCGTGGGGCTGAAGTGCCACGACGACTTCGTATGGGAGATCGCTGTGGGCACCGAGCCCGCCGCTCGGGGCAAGGGACTGGCCCGGCGGCTGGTGGCCACCGCGGCCCGAGCGGTGCTCGACTCGGGCCGCGTGCCCACGTACCTCCACGAGCTCACGAACCATGCGAGTGCGCATGTTGCCGAGGCTGCTGGTTTCCCCGATCGGGGCTGGCGCTACCTCGCCCAAGACTGACCCGCCGCAGCAGTTGGGCGTTGAGGGCGACCACGATCGTCGACAGCGACATGAGGACGGCGCCCACCGCCGGGGGCAGCACCCCGAAGGCGGCCAGCGGGATGGCAACGACGTTGTAGCCGGCCGCCCACGCCAGGTTCTGCACCATCTTTCGGTACGAGGCCTGCGACAGGCGGATGACGGACACAACGCCCCGCGGGTCGCTGGAGGCGAGCACCACGCCCGCCGACTCGATGGCCACGTCGGTGCCTGCACCGATGGCCAGGCCGACATCGGCCCGGGCCAGCGCCGGCGCGTCGTTCACGCCGTCGCCCACCATGGCCACCCTCCGGCCGCGGGCTTGCAACTCCGCCACCTTGGCGTCCTTCTCCTCGGGCAGCACCTCGGCGAAGACCTCGGTCACCCCGAGCTCCTGGCCGACGGCCTCGGCCACAGAACGGGCGTCGCCGGTGATCATCACCACCCGCCGTCCCATGCGCCGCAGCGTCTCCACCGCTTCGCGAGCCTCGTGCCGTATCTGGTCCTCCAAGGCCAGGGCGCCGACGATGCCCGTCTCGTCAACCAGGTACAGGACGGTGGCGCCCCGTGCTTCCCAGTCGGCGTAACGGTCGGGCTTCGCCAGGCTGCGCTCCCGCAACAAGGCGGGACCACCCACGGCGTAGCGACGGCCGTCGACGGTGGCCTCCACGCCGCGCCCGGTGATCGAACGGAAGTCGGTCGCCGTGGGGGCGTCGTCGGCCGCGGCCACGATGGCCCGCGCCAGCGGGTGCTCGCTGTCGGCTTCCACGGCGGCGGCGAGCGCCAAGGTGCGGGGGCCGTCGACCTCGGTCACCGCGTGCTCGCCCTTGGTGAGGGTGCCCGTCTTGTCGAACAGGACGGTGTCGATGGTGCGCATGCGCTCGAGGGCGAGCCGGTCCTTGACCAGGATCCCGTGGCGGGCGGACATGGCGGTGGAGATGCTCGTCACCAGCGGGATGGCCAGGCCGAGGGCGTGGGGGCACGAGATGACGAGCACGGTGACCGCTTGCACCACTGCCGAGTCGGTGTCGCCCAAGGCCGTCCACGTGGCGAAGGTGGCCACGCCTGCAGCAGCGGCGACGTAGAAGAGGAGGGCGGCGAAGCGGTCGGCCAGTGCCTGGGCCCGGCCGTGCGAGGTCTGGGCGTCGGCCACTAGGCGCTGGATGCCTGCCAAAGCAGTGTCGTCGCCGACGGCCTCCACTTCGACTCGCAGCGACGAGTCGGTGGCCACCGTGCCTGCCACCACCCGCTCGCCAGGACCACGGGGGACCGGCCGTGACTCGCCGGTCACCATTGACTCGTCGAGCTCGGCTTCGCCGTCGACGATGCGGCCGTCGGCGGGCACTCGGCCACCAGGCCTGACCAACACGATGTCGCCCGGCGCCAGCGTGGTGAGCGGCACTTCCTCGATGCCGTCCTGGGTGACTCGTTCGGCGGTGTCGGGCAGCAGTTCGGCCAGGGCGGTGAGGGCGCCCCGGGCTTGGCCCAGCGCCCGCATCTCCTGCCAGTGGCCCAGCAGCATGATCACGATGAGGGCGGCCAGCTCCCACCAGAAGTCGAGGCCGAACCACCCCAGCGAGGTGGCCGCCGACGCCACGAAGGCGACGACGATGGCGAGGGAGATGAGAGCCATCATCCCGGGGCGGCGGGAGCGGGCCTCGCTGACGCCGCCCGCCAGGAACGGCCAGCCGCCCCACAGGAAGATCACCGTGCCCAGCACGGGGCCGACCCACGACATGCCGGGGAAGTCGAGGGTGTAGCCGAACCAGTCCATGACCATGTGAGACGTGGCGACGACGGGGACGCTCAGGGCCGCCGTGATCCAGAACCGCCGACGGAACATCGCCGCGTGGTCGCCGTGCCCGCCATGACCCGAGTGGTCGCCGTGCCCGCCGTGGTCATGGCCGGCGTGAGCGGCGAGGTCGGCCTCGTCCTCACGGTGCGTGTCGGCCTCGTTGACGCGGCTCAGGCAGGCGGCGTGGTCGTGGGTGTTGTCGTCGACCGTGTGCGTGGTGTGCCTCATGTCTGCCTCCTGAGTTGCGTTGTCGCTACCATACCCCCCTAGGGTATCGAACGCAAGAGGCTTTCAGTACCAGATGGCGAGGGGGCGGCCTTCGGCGTCGAGCTCGGGCGGGTCGGGCAGCGTCGACGCGCGACCCGAAGCGATGCGGGTTGCGGTCCAGGCCACGGCGGCGGCGTCGAGCACGTCGTTAGGCGCGGCCAGGGTCCCCGCCAGGCCGAGCGAGTCGGGCACCACCACGCCGGCCGATGCCAACAAGCGCTGCCGCAGCGCCAGGCCGTTCCACGTCGTCTTGGGCCAAGGCAACGGCTCGCCGTGCAGCGCCCGGAACGAGACCTCGGGGTGCACCTCGTACACCGGCCACGCATCCCGCAGGGCCGCCACTTCCCGGGTCTTGGCCACCAGGCCCCACGACTGCTGCGACAGCCCCTTGCCCGTCAGTGCCACACAGGCGGCTGCGGCCTCGGCATACGAGCCGGCCGACAGCACCGACGTGGGCAGGGCGTTGAACACGCTGCTGCGACGCGCCCCCACGAACGACCGAGCCGCCACATCGCATGCCCGCTGCCCAGAGACCGTCGTCCCGATGGGGATGTCGACCCCCACCACGGCAAAGCCCGGAATGAGGGCGCCGGCGGAGGTCGCGAACACTGCCTCGACAAAGCGGCCGTCCTCGACGACCACGCCCACCCACCCTCGTCGGCAGGCGTCGAGGCCGAGGACGGGCCCGGCCATCAGCGGGTGACGACCACCCGTTCGTTGGGCACGCAGTGGGTCATGCGCAGCCCGGCCACGTCACGAGGCCCGTTGGCGCCGAGGTTGGCCAGCCGCTGCTCGTCGTCCGGCGTCAGTTGCTGCCCCTTCACCGGCCCGAGACCCCGCACGTCGTCGGGCTTGATGCCGAGGTGGTCACCTACCCGCAGCCCCAACTCGTCCTCGACCAGCAGCAGGTGCCACACCATGCGCTCTTGGATGGCGCCGTCGCACTGGGCCAGCGCCTCGCCGAGGTTGGCCACCAGGTCGTCGCGCTCCCACTCCTCCATGAGCAGGAAGCGCTGCCCGGCCTGCAGGTAGTCGTTGGTGCGGGGGATCTGCTTGCGCGTCAGCCGCCCGGTGATCACCGGCCCCTGCTCGTCGTGCTCCGGCGCCTCGGCCTCGGCCAACCCGCCTGTGATCGACGGCTCGTAGTTCACGTGCGGGTTGTCGCCCGCGTCGTCGACGCCGTACTGCATCTGCCCGCCCTGTTGGTTGGTGGCCACGTGCGCGTTCTTGGGCTGGTTCACCGGCAGCTGCAGGTAGTTGGGCCCCACCCGGTAGCGCTGGGTGTCGGAGTACGAGAACGTGCGGCCCACGAGCATCTTGTCGTCGCTGAAGTCGAGCCCGTCGACCAGCACGCCGGTGCCGAAGGCGATCTGCTCGTTCTCGGCGAAGAAGTTCGACGGCATGCGGTCGAGCACCATGCGTCCCACCGGCCGCAGGGGGAACTCGTTCTCGGGCCACACCTTGGTGTCGTCGAGGGGGTCGAAGTCGAGCTCGGGGTGCTCTTCGTCGCTCATGACCTGCACGCCCAGCTCCCACTCGGGATAGTCGCCCCGCTCGATGGCGTCGAACAGGTCGCGGGTGGCATGGCCCAGGTCGTTGGCCTGGATGTTGGCGGCGTCCTCGGCGGTGAGGCTGCGCACGCCCTGCTTGGGCGTCCAGTGGTACTTCACCAGCACGGTCTCGCCCTCGGCGTTCACCCACTTGTAGGTGTTGACCCCGAAGCCCTGCATGTGGCGGTACGTGGCCGGGATGCCCCGCGGCGAGAACACGTTCATCACCATGTGCATGGCCTCGGGCATCTGCGAGATGAAGTCGAAGATGCGGTTGGGCTCCTGTCGGTGGGTGACCGGGTCGGGCTTCTGCGAGTGGATGAGGTCGGGGAACTTGACGGCGTCGCGGATGAAGAAGACGGCCATGTTGTTGCCGACCAGGTCCCAGTTGCCGTCCTCCGTGTAGAACTTCACGGCGAAGCCCCGAGGGTCGCGGGCGGCCTCGGACGAGTCACGCCCACCCGCCACCGTGGAGAACCGCAGGGCCACGTCGGTGCGCTTGCCCTTCTCCTGGAACAGCTTGGCCCGGGTGAAGCGGCTCACCGGCTCGTCACCGACCGTCCCGTAGGCCTCGAAGTAGCCGAAGGCCGTCACCCCCCGGGCGTGCACCACCCGCTCGGGGATGCGCTCCCGGTCGAAGTGGCTGATCTTTTCGAGGAACTGGTAGTTCTCCAGCGTGGCCGGGCCGCGAGCCCCGACCGTCCGCTGGTTCTGGTTGTCGGAGACCGGATGGCCCTGGCGGTTCGTGAGTGTCCGCTTCGACGGGTCGTTCGGCGGCTGGGAGGCGGTGTCGGTCACCGCTTGTCGTTACCCCGGAACCGAGATGCCGACGCCGCCCCGGGTGGCGCCGCCGTAACGCTGCTTCTCGCGGGCGATGTCGAGGGGCCGGATGGTGGAACGGCCCGCCAGCGCTTCGTCGTCGAGCAGGTCGGCGGGGAC
This sequence comes from Acidimicrobiales bacterium, assembly GCA_035536915.1. NCBI lineage: Bacteria > Bacillati > Actinomycetota > Acidimicrobiia > Acidimicrobiales > Acidimicrobiales bacterium. The sequence continues at coordinate 81,964 of DATLNE010000014.1, read as the reverse complement.
GACCCAGGCGACCTCGAACTCGTTGCCGTCGGGGTCCTTGCCGTAGAGGCTCTTGGTGGTGCTGTGGTCGCTGGCACCGGCCAGCGCGCCTGCGGCCGACAGTTCGCCGGCCAGCCGCTCCAGTTCGTCGAGGGTGTCGACCTCCCAGGCCAGGTGGTAGAGGCCAACCGTGCCCCGGCCCGCCTCCGACGGGCGAGCGTCGTCGCCCACGGAGAACAGGCCGAGGTCGTGGTCGTTGGTGGAGCCGGGGGCCTGGAGGAACACGGCGCGGGCGCCGATGTCGGTGTCGAGCGCCCGGAAGCCGAGCACGTCCCGGTAGAAGGCGGCCGCCCGTGCTGCATCTCGCACGAACAGCACGGCGTGGTTCAAGCGGGTGATGGGCATCGGGCGACCTCTCTTCTCGTAGGGGGGACGTTACGGCTGCAGGACGGCCTGGACCTCCAGGGTGAGGGTGACCTTGTCGCCCACGACCACGCCGCCGCCGTCCATCGGCATGTCGATGTCGATGCCGAAGTCACGCCGGTTGATCTGCCCGGTGGCGGTGAAGCCCACTCGGGTGCCGCCGTAGGGATCGGGGGTGAAGCCGTTGACCTCGAGGTCGAGCTCGACGGGGCGGGTGACGCCGTGCAGCGAAAGCTCGCCTTCCACCACGAAGCCGTCACGAGCGGGGCGCACCGCCGTCGACCGGAACGTCATCGTGGGGAACTGCTCGGCGTCGAAGAAGTCGGCCGAACGGATGTGGGCGTCGCGCTGTTCGTTGCGGGTGTCGATGGAGTCGACGTCGACCTCGGCGGTGACCGAGGAGGACAGCGGGTCGTCGGCCAGCACCAGGGTGCCGCTGAAGGTGCGGAACGTGCCCCGCACCTTCGACACCATCATGTGCCGCACGGAGAAGGAGACCTCGGAGTGCACGGGGTCGATGGCCCACGTGCCGGTGACGTAACCGGGGATCTCGACGGTGGTGGTGGTAGTGCTCATGCGGATGTCCTCCCAGACGCAGATGGTTGAATTTTCAACTGTCTACCACCAACAGGTTGAAACTTCAACTAATTCCCGAGAGTCGGCTATCCTGGGGGCGTGCGGTGGCTGAGCGACGACGAGCAACGGGCGTGGCGGTCGTACCTGGAAGGCACGAACCGGCTCTACGCACTTTTGGGCGACGACATGAAACGCCGCGCCGGGTTCGGCCAGGAGGACTTCGAGATCCTGGTGCGCCTGTCGGAGGCGCCCGAGGACCGCATGCGCATGAGCGACCTGGCAGAGAACACGTCGTTCTCCCGCAGCCGCCTGTCGCACGCGGTGGCCCGCCTGGAGGCCGACGGATTGGTCACACGCGAGACCTGCGACACCGACCGGCGAGGCACCTTCGCCGTGCTCACCCCGCACGGCCGCACGGTCATCGAGTCGCTGGCCCCCCACCACGTCACCCTCGTGCGCGAGCACCTCTTCGACCATCTGAGCGCGGCCGACGTGAAGGCGCTCCAGCGCATCTTCGACAAGGTCAGGAAGTCGGTGCCGTGACACCGGCCGACGACGGGGGCCGGTTCGTGTGGACGGTGACGTGGGGCCGCCCTGGTCGGGCGGATTGGAAGGCGCTGCACGTCCTCGCCTATGACGCGGACGAGGCGGTGGTGCTGGCTTCGGCCGCCCGGCCCGAGTGGCTGCGGCCCCAGGAGGTGTTCCTGGCCGCCGAGGCCACGGCCCGGGCCGTGCTCGACCCCGAGGCCGCCGCTGACGTCCCCGTCACTTTGCCGGTGGTGCGCTCGTAGGATTCGCCTCCATGTACCAGTGGAGCGACGAGCAGTTGATGGTGCGTGAGGCCGTACGGCGCTTCGTGGAGGACGAGATCGCCCCCAACCTCGAAGCCCTGGAGCACGGCGACACCCCGCCTTATGACGTGCTCCGCAAGATGATCCGCACCTTCGGGATCGACGCCATGGCCCGCGAAAGCTTCAAGCGCAGGCTCGACAGCGATGGGTCCGACCGCAGCGGCGGCGGCAGCGACATGGGCGCCGCCATGGCGATCATCCCCATCATCGAGCTGTGCCGGTACTGCCCGGGCATGGTGACCGCCATGGGGGTGAGCATGGGGCTCACGGCCGCCGCCATCATGTCGAAGGGCACCCGGCGCCAGAAGGAGCGGTGGGCCCTCGACCTGCTGACGCTCGACAAGATCGGGGCCTGGGCCATCACCGAGCCCGATTCGGGCTCCGACGCCTTCGGCGCCATGAAGTCGACAGCACGGCGCGACGGCGACGAGTACGTGCTCAACGGGTCGAAGACGTTCATCACCAACGGCCCGTACGCCGACACCATCGTGTTCATCTGCAAGCTCGACGAGGGCAACGACGCCAAGGACCGCAAGGTGCTCACCTTCGTGCTCGACACGGGCACGCCGGGCCTGGAGCAGTCGAAGCCGTTGCGCAAGATGGGCATGCACTCGTCGCCCACCGGCCAACTGTTCCTGACCGACGTGCGGGTGGGGCGCGAGCACCTGTTGGGCGAGACCGAGGACGTGCCCGCCCGCTCGGGCGCCAAGGACACGTTCTCCATGGAGCGCACCGGGGTGGCCGCCATGGCCCTCGGCATCGTGGAGCGGTGCTTGGAGCTGTCGCTCGACTACGCCCGCAACCGGGTGCAGTTCGGCCGCCCCATCGGGGAGTTCCAGCTCATCCAGTTGAAGCTGGCCAAGATGGAAGTGGCCCGCCTCAACATCCAGAACCTCGTGTTCCGCCAGTTGGAGATGGCCGCCGCAGGCACGGGCATGAGCCTGGCCGAGGCGTCGGCCTGCAAGCTCTACTCGGCCCAGGCCTGCATGGATGTGGCGCTGGAGGCGGTGCAGCTCTTCGGGGGCAACGGCTACATGGCCGAGTACCACGTCGAGCAGTTGGCCCGCGACGCCAAGGTGCTGCAGATCTACGCGGGCACCGACGAGATCCAGGTGTCGCAGATTGCCCGCTCGCTGCTCGCCGCCGAGTGACTGAGTTCGAGCGCCGCGTTGCGGCTGTGCTCAGCACGGTCGGGACCGGAGACGTCATGGCCTACGGAGAGGTGGGGCAGGAGGCCGGCTTTCCCGGTTGCGGGCGCGCCGTCGGCGGCTTCCTCGCTCGTCACGGTGATCAATTCCCATGGTGGCGCATCGTGATGGCGGATGGACGCCTGGCTCCAGGGAAGGAAGACGACCAAAGCCGCAGGCTTCGGGCCGAAGGCGTCAAGGTCGAGAACGGGAGGGTGCGACGTGGCTGACAGCAAGGAAGCGTGGGAGCAGGTGGGGGAGCAGTTCGCTGCCTTGGGCAGGCGACTGCGCGATACGCCCGAGGCCCTGCAAGGCCTGGCCGGGGCAGTCGACCGCATCGTCGACAGCGTGGCCGAGGCCGTGCGAGACCCCGAGTTCCAAGACGATGTGCGCAGCGCGGCGCGCTCGTTGGGCGAGGCGCTGACGGCCACCGTCGACGAAGCCCGGCGACGCATCGGGGGTCCGCGGCCCGGCGAGTGAGGGGCGATACCCTCCAAGCGTGTCCACTGTGTCGGAGGTGCTGGCGGCGCAGCTCCACTCACCCGGGTTCCGAGCCACCGAGCCGGGCTACGACCCCGACCATGTGCGCGACCACCTGGCCGTGGTGTCGGGCATCGTCGCCACCTTGGAGCGCCGCATCGCCGACACGCTGTCGGCCGCCGCGGCCGCCGAGTCGGCTGCTGTCCGGGCCGAGGTCGCCGCACCGGCACCCGCCGTCGACGACGACGAACTGCTGTCGGCCGTCTTCGAGGGGCAGCGCCAAGCCGACGAGATCGTGGAGCGAGGCGAGGCCGAAGCGGTCCGGCTGGTCCGGGAGGCCAACCAGCGCATCGCCGAACTGCGCGACGAGACCGAGCTCGACCGGCTGCGCAACGCCGTCGACGAAGCCCGTCGGCAGGTGGCCGAGACCCAAGCCGCCGTGGCCCAAGCCGACGACGACCTCCGTACGGCGGCAGAGGCAACCCGGCAGTGCCGCACCGCTATCGGCGACCGCTTGGCCGCCGCACTGTCTGATCTGGCAGAGATGGAGCACGCATGAGCACGATCGAAGACTTCGAGGTGGACGACCAGCTCGACGACATCCGCGTCGTCGACGAGCCGGTCGACGAGAGCGCGTCGGCGCGCATCCGCACGGCCCGCTTCCGGGAGAAGCTGCGGGGCTACCACCCCGACGACGTCGACGGCTTCCTTGAACAGCTCTCGTTGTTGGTGGGCGACCTCGAGGCCCAGTTGGCCGACGCCACCGGTCGCCTCGACGAGGCGCAGCAGCGCACGACGGTGGCCACCGTCAACGAACAGACGGTGCGGCGCACGTTGGTGCTGGCCCAGCGCACGGCCGAACTGGCGGTGACCGAGGCCCAGAGCCGGGCTGCCGCCATCGTGGCCGAGGCCGAGGAGCAGGCCCGCAGCCGCGTGGCCGCCGTCGAAGCCGAGGTGCAGGCCACCCGCGAGGTCGAGGAAGCCCGCCTGCGCGACGACCTGGCCCGGCTGGAAGAGGCCCGGGCCGAGGCCGAGCGTGACCTGGCCGAACTGGCCAACCGGCGGGCCGAGGAGCACGCCCGCCTCACCGAGGCACTGGGCGACCTGGCCTCGGTGGTCGACGCCCGCCTGCGCTAGTGCGTCAGTGAGTTAGCTGCGGCGGCGGACTCGGCGGCGCAAGCGGCGAGCAGCCTCGGCGTCGAAGAGGAACGAGTGGGCTTGCGTCGGCCGCTCGTCGACCTCGACTTCGTGCTCCGCCTCGCCTGCGTACGCCGTCTCAGGTTCCCGGGCCGCTTCGGCGTCGATGCCGGTGACCAGCGCCACGGGGACCGACGGCGCCAACTCCTCCAGGGCGAGCTTGTCGCGCCGTGAGCCGGTGACCACGATCGGCGCCCCGTCGACATCGGCCGACGGCCGGGCCAAGCGGGCCCGCACTTCGTCCTCCACGACGGCCAGCGCCTTCATCGCTTCGTCGGCCGTCGCTCGCGCCGCAGTCGCGTCCTCGCGGGCGGCGCGCACGCGGGCACCGGCCTCCAACAACTCTTCGACTGTCTTGGGGTCGGCGCCGGGCGCCGCCATCGTCTCCCAGGCCACCAGCGCGTCCTTCCACGCGTCGCGGGCCGTGGCGGTGGCGTCGGCCCGGTCGAGCCACGCCTCCAACTCACGCCGGCGTTCGGCCAACGCTTCGACGTCGGCCACCCCCGCCTTCTGCAAAGCCGCTGCGCACTCGGCCGTGGCCGCCTGCACCCGGCGCCGGGCATGCATTGCGCCGGCGGCGCCGATGGCCAGTGCGGCCAACGGCGACAAGCCCGCCAGGGCCAGCACCGCATAGACCGAGCCCGCGTCGATCTGGGCGCCTCCCCAGACGAGCATGACGCCGACGAAGGCGAGCAGCAGCCCGATGACGTTGCCCACAGCGAGGCGGGAGTGCACTCGGGCACTCGACTTGGCGGCTGCGAAGCGGGCGTCCTCCAGGCGCGACATGGCGCGGCGGGCGGCCTGTTCGGTCTCCTTGTCGAGCCCGGGCTTGGGGCCGAGCGCCCGTTGCGCCGCCCGCGCCTTGCGCAAGGCGACGCTGACCCGATGCGCCACCCGCCGGGCCAGCTCGGGTTCCACGTCGAGCAGCACGCCCGAGGTCTTGCGCACCTCGGCCTGCACGGCGGCTTCCCGCTTGAGCAATGCCACCCGGGCGGCCTTGGCCTCGTCGCGGGCGGCGGCCAACCGCGTGCCCAACGAACGCAGGACGGCGGTGCGCTCGCCAGGCCGCACCAGGTTGGAGGGCAGGTCGGCCGAGCCGCCTTCCAGCAACGACTGGAGGTAGGCCACCTCGGCGGCCGAGCCGTCGACGTCGGCCACCGACGACAAGCGGCGCCGGGCCAGCACGGCGGCCACCTCGTCGCTCGACGACACCAAGGTGCCGCCGGTCTGCGCGGCGAGCACGCGGGCGAACTCGTCGGGGTCCTGGGCGGGCACCACGGTGAGGCCCGGCGGCAGGGGCAGGGCCAAGTGGTCAGGCGATTCGACTATCCGTGCGACCACGCGTCTCCTCTGCGGCGGGAAGGATGCGTCGTCGCTCACGATACGGCGCCCCGGCTTGGAGTCGGTGGACCGGGTCATGCCCCGACCGCCCGTTCCAGCAGGGCGTGATCGTCGGCAGGCAGGTCGAGCCCGAGCGCTACCACCTTGGCCTCGTCCGACATCTTGGGCAGGGTCTTGCGGATGACCTCGACGATGTGCTCGGGCTCCAACTTGTCGGCCAGGTCGGAGAGTTGGGTTTCCAAGAAGACGAGGCACAACACGTCCTCCAGCACCTGCACGTCGGGGTCGGTGCCCAGCCCCCGCTTGCCCACGATGTTCTGCACCCGCCACACCGTGCGCTCGTCGTAGCCAAGGGCGCCGAGGATGCGGCCGACCTCGGCCATGTGCATGTCCTTGAGCGCCTTGCGCCAGCGCAGGTAGCCGGCCCGCCCGTCGGGGTAGCTGCTGCGGGGGATGGCGAAGCGCCGGACGTGGGCCGCCCGCACGGCCAGGCGCAGCGCCTCGTCGGCGTCGGGCCGCAGGCGGGCCAACCACTCGGTGGCCAGCTCGGCGTGGCCGACTTCCTTGGGCCGCACTTCGCCGCGGATGACGAGGGTGTTGGGGTCGTCCGCGTTGGCGGCGTCGATGGCCTCGAAGGCGGCGGTGAGGCGATCCACGGGGTCCGAGACTACGACGCCCGACACGTGTACCGCCCATCCTCGGCCCGCAGCCGCAGGGCCAACCCGAAGCATTCCGACAAGCTCTCCGAGGTCAGCGTCTCGGCCAGCGGGCCGGCGGCGACCACCTGGCCCGCCCGCAGGAGCAAGGCGGACGTGAACCCGCTGGGGATCTCCTCCACGTGGTGGGTGACGAACACCGTCGGCGGCGTCGAGGGGTCGGCGGCCAGGGCGGCAAGCCGGGTGACGAGCCGTTCTCGTCCACCGACGTCGAGGCCTGCGGCGGGCTCGTCGAGCAGGAGCAGTTCGGGTTCGCCCATCAGCGTACGGGCCAACTGCATTTGCTGGCGCTCGCCCTCCGACAGCACCCCGAACGAGCGCTCGGACGTGTAGCCGAAGCCCGCGGCGTCGAGCAGCGACTGCGCCCGGGCTCGGTCCGCGTCGCTGTAGTCGTGCCACCACGTCTCCAGCGCCGCATGCTGCCCGGCCAGGACGATCTCCAAGGCGGTGACGCCGGGCCGCAGCATGCGGGCCACCGACCCGCTGGCCATGCCGATGCGGGTGCGCAACGCCCGCACGTCGACCCGCCCCAGCCGGCACCCCAACACGTCGACCGTGCCGACAGTGGGGTGGTCGTAGGCGCCCGCCAGCCGCAGCAACGACGTCTTGCCTGCGCCGTTGGGGCCGAGCACCACCCACCGTTCGCCCGCCTCCACCGTCCAGTCCACGCCACGCAAGGCCATGGTGTCACCCACTCGGTACGACACCGCGTCGAAGCGGAGGGCGGGTACTGCCGGAGCCATGGGGGAAGCATGGCAGGGTGCCGAGCCGACGTTCGACCCTCGCCCTGGAGGCCCGCCGGGTCCGACGCATGGCTCGTCGCCTCCAACCCCGCGCCCCGGAGCCGCCCGTGCCGCCGCCGCTGCCGCCGGGGCGAGTCGAGTTGGTCCCCGGCCGCGGCGAGGTCTTCCTGCGCGAGGCCCCTGGCCCGGCCGACCGCCCCACCATCGTGCTGCTGCACGGGTGGACGGCCAGCGCCGACCTCAACTGGTTCCTGCTCTACGACGCGGTGGCCGCGCTGGGCCCGCTGATCGCCGTCGACCACCGGGGCCACGGCCGAGGCATGCGCAGCGAGGAGCCCTTCTCGCTGGAGGCGGCGGCCGACGACGTGGCGGGCCTGCTGCGCACGCTCGGGCGCGGCCCGGTCATCGCCGTGGGGTACTCCATGGGCGGCCCCATCGCCATGCACCTGTGGAACCGCCACCCCGACCTGGTGTGCGGCCTGGTGCTCCAGGCCACCGCCCTGGAATGGCGAGCCTCGGCCTTCGAGCGCCTGTTGTGGCGGTTCATGGGCGTGGTCGAACTGAGCCTGCGCATCGGCAACCCCGACGGCTTGATCGAGCGCATCCTGCGCGACGCGGTGGAGACGTGCCCCGACCTGGCGCCCTATCGCGGCTGGCTCAAGGCCGAGCTACGCCGCGGCGACCCCGCCGACCTGGCCGCCGCCGGACGGGCGCTGGGCAACTACGACGCCCGCCCGTTCGCCGGGGAGGTCGACGTGCCCACGGCCGTGGTCGTCACCACCAAGGACCGACTGGTGCGACCGCGCAAGCAGCGGGCGCTGGCCGCCGCCGTGCCCGGCGCGCACATCATCGAGGTGAAGGCCGACCACGACGCCCCGCTGATGGAGGCCGACCGACTGCGGGCGGCCACGGTGGCCGCCGTGCGTCACGTCAGCCGGTGAGGCCGCGGGCCTTGGCGGCGTCGTCGAGCAGGTTGGTCAAAGCCCGCACGTCGGTCTTGGCCAGGAAGCGGTCGACGTAGGGGCTCACGTCGGCTTCGTCCTTGACGTCGTAGGCGGAGAACAGCACGACGAAGCAGTTGGGGTGGACATCCTTGAGACGCTGGGCCAACTCCATGCCGTGCATGCCCGGCATCATGTAGTCGACGACGGCAACATCAGGGTTCACGGCGGTGGCGATGCGCAGGGCGTCCGCCCCGCCCGACGCCTTGCCGACGATCTCCCACGTGGGTGCAGTCAGCATGGCTTGGAGCAGCAACAGGATGTCGGGCTCGTCGTCGACCAGCAGGATGCGCAGTCGCCGGTCGTTCGCCATGAGCACCAGTCTCGCATGAGCGCAGCCGTCTTTCGGTGCAACGAGCGACGGTTGTCACCCGCAACCCGCTCACCTGCGGCGCGCTCGCTGCTGCTTCGCCGTGGCCCCGGCGGGGACGAACAACGGTGGGCCGTACGGCGCGTCGAGGCGGCGGCCGCGGATGCCGGGCAACGCTTGTTGGCGCACGGCGTCGAGCAGGGCGCCGCCGGTGCCGACATGGGCGGGAGCGGTGCGCCATTGCGGCCCCGCGAGCTCCAGGCGGTCGAGCAGGCGGCGGCGGTCCTTGCCCGGCAAGGGCGTGGCGTCGTGGCCTTCCAGCCACACCAGGTCGGCGGCGAGGAAGAGGAACGGGTGGCGCTCGGCGTGGCGGCGCACGGCCGAGTCGCTCTTGAGGGCACGCCGGCGCTCGACCAGTTCGGGGTCGGGACGGCCGTCGTCGTCGACGGCGACGAGCTCGCCTTCCAGGGCGACCTCCACGATGCCCAGCGCCCGACCGAGCGGCGACAGCTCGGGGAAGGTGTCGGAGATGTCGTCGCCCCCGCCGTCGTGGATGCGGAGTCGCCCGCCTTGCGACACGACCACGACGGGCAAGCCGCCCCACGCTGCCTCGAAGGCCCACTCGGCTTCGTCGTCGGGCAGGGAGCCCGCTGTCGGCGCCGCCGGTGCGAACGTGTCGGGCACCAGCTCGCGCGCCGGGTCGACCGGGGGGTCCATGCGGTGCAGCATCCAGTTGCGCCCGCCGGTCTTGAAGAAGACGTAGCGGCCGGTGGCCCGCTGGCCCGCGAAGACGACCATGACTTCGCGGTCGCTCCACTTCTCGCACTGGTAGGTGCCGGTGTCCCACACCTTCATGAGGCCGCCGCCGTACTCGCCTTCGGGGATCTCGCCCTCGAAGTCGAGGTACTTCATGGGGTGGTCCTCGGTCTGTACGGCCAAGTGGTCGTTGCGAGGATCAGGGGGGATGCCCTTGGGGACGGCCCACGAGGCGAGCACGCCGTCGCGTTCGAGGCGCACGTCCCAGTGCAGCGCAGTGGCGTGGTGCTCTTGCACGACGAACCGACCCCCGACAGCAGGTACCGGTTCGTCGCCGGACGGCTCGGGCGTGCGGGAGAAGTCCCGTTTGGCCCGGTACGTCCGCAACTCGGCCATGGCCGTGCTTACCCCCGCACGATCTGGCGGTCCGGACGAATGCGAACGATCACCCGCTCGGTCTGGATGGCGTCGGCCGGGTACGGGTTGCCGCCGTACTTGTAGCTCAGCTTGTCGATGTGCTCGCGGGCTTCGGGCCCGACGACGGTGTCGACCACGCGCCCGCGCACCTCGGCGTAGCGGTACGGGTTGTTGCGGTCGATGACGGTGACGGCGACACGGGGGTCGCGTTCGAGGTTCTTGAACTTCTGCCGGTGCGGCTCGGTGTTGATGAGCACGAACTCGTCGTCAGCGTCGACCCACATGACGTGCGTCTGGGGCATGCCGTCGGGGAGCAGCGTGGTCAGGGCGGCGAAGTTCGCCTCTTGGGCAAGGGCCTTGACGGCATCGTCGATCATGCGACGAAACCTACCCATGTTGTGTGCGTTCCTCCCGACGGCGTGTGGGCGACCGCTTCCGAGGTCAGCGGCCCGCCGTCGGGAGGAGCACGGTGAAGGTGGACCCTCGGAGCGGGTTACGGACGGCGGTCACCGTGCCGCCCATGCCCTCCACCAGGTTCTTGACGATGTAGAGGCCGAGCCCCACGCCCGTGCCTGTGATGCTGCCGCGGGTGAAGGCGGCGAAGACGTCCACGTCGTCGGGCACGCCCACGCCCTCGTCGGTCACAAGCAGTTCCGCCCACCGACGGTTTGCTCGTGCGTGGAGGCGGACGGTGCCGCCGCCGGGGGAGTACTTCACGGCGTTTTCGATGAGGTGCCCGAGCACCTGTTGCAGGCCCGCGGGGTCGGCCAGCACCCACACCGGTCCGTCGACTGTGCAGCGGATGTGGTGCGATGTGGACAGTCCGCTGAAGGTGCGGGTGGTGACGCGCAGGATGCTCGCCAGGTCGAGGGCGATGGGCTCGAGGTCGAGGCGGGCCATCTCTGTCCGGGCGCCTTCGAGCAGCGAGCGCGTGTGCATGGCAAGCGTGTCGGCGCTGCGCCGGATGGTGGCCACGCCGTCACGGCGTTGCTGGGGGCTGAGGGTCTCCCACCGGTCGTCGAGCGTCGAGGCCCAGCCGGAGATGACGGCCACCGAGGTCTTGAGCTTGTGCTCGGCTTCGGCGAACAGCAGGGTCTGGAGGCGGAGGCGCTCCTCCGCTCGTTCGGCTCGCTCGACGACGTCGTCGAGGTCGCAGGCCGGGCGAGGTTGCCGGCGTTGGTGGAGTTGCGTTGCCGTCGTCCCGTTGCCGTCCATGTGGCCCCCCTGAGCCTTGCCCGTGTATCGATGATCATGCGGGGCGCAAGGGGGAACGAACATGACGATTTCGGAAATCGTCAGGTCGGACTAGTGCGGGTGACGGCGGCATAGGCCATCAGGCCCTGGTCATCGCCGCGCACCAGGTCGCCCCGAAGCCGCAAATGCTCCAGATGGGCGTAGGTCTCGCTTTCCGCCATCGGTCCCCAGTGGTCGGAGCGGAACAGCTCGTGCGACAGCTCGGCCACGGTGGCGCTGTCCGGCGCCATGGCTTCGAGGGTGCGCACCAACTTGTCGAGCCGCTCTTCGTGGTGCCGCCGGATGGCGGTTGTGCGCTCCTGCACGTCGGTGAAGGGGTGGCCGTGGGCGGGCAGGGCGGTGCGGGCCTCGGGCACCGCGGCGATGCGCTCCAACGACTCGACGAACGCCTTGAGCGGGTCGCGTCCGGTCCCCATGCCCGAGATGTGCGGGGTGATGGTGGGCAGCACGTGGTCGCCGGAGAGGAGGAGCCCCGCTTCGGGGTCGACCAGGCAGAGGTGGTCGAGGGTGTGGCCCGGGGTGTGCACGGCGGTCCACGGCCGGCCCGCCAGTTCGATGGTGTCGCCGTGGCGCAGGCGCCGAGCCGGGCGGGGATGGCGGAAGTCGACGGCCTGCTTGCGCACGCGCTCGCGGAAGTCCTTGCCGTAGCCCTCGGTGCCCCACGGCGTGGTCCCCGAATAGGGGTCGGCGTGGTGGGCGTCGTCGGGGTCGACGTCGTGCACGTGGGCGTCGCAGGGATCAGGCGCCCACCAGATGCGGAAGGCGGCGTGGGTGGCCACCTCGGCGCCCGACTCCTCGGCCAGCCGCCCGGCCCCGCCGTAGTGGTCGGGGTGCGAATGGGTGACGAGCACGGTGTGCACGTCCTTGACGCGCAGGTCGGCCCGCTTCAGCCGGGCCACCAGGGCGTCCCACGAGGCCTCGTTGTGCAGACCGGGGTCGACGACTGCCGCGCCCTTGTCGTCGAGGAGGAGGTAGGTGTTCACGTGGCCCAGGCCCGGCATGTCGATCGGCAGCTGCACTCGCAGCACCCCCGGGCCGACCTCCTCGACGCCGTCCCCGGCGGGTTCCTGCTCTTGTTTCATCGGAGGTCGACGCTACTTGACCGCTCAGTCAAGTCACGATTTCGCACAAGGAGCGCGACGCCGCGCGACTTCTGCGAAATCAACGCTGGTTGCTGCGCACGATCTCGTTGACGCGGCGGCACTCGTCGGCCAAGGCATCGACGGCGGGCTGAGGGTCGACGCCGTGGAGGACGGCCGTGTTCAGGTCGTGCGTGCGGGCTCGCAACGGCACCCAACGGTCGTCGACATCGGCGGCGGAATCGGCCAGTCGCGCCGCCTGCTGCGCCTCGTCCGACGTGGGCGCCCGCCGTTGGGCCACCGGTTCAAGGGCGACGATGCACGCGTCCTGTGCCCGCGTCGCCGCCTGGCCCTCGGCGTTGCCGGTGCATGCTCCGACGACGGCAAGCGCCAGCAGGGCCATGGCTCTTCTCACCGACGAACCGTATGCTCCGGCCATGCGCATTGCCACGCAGGTCGGGTACGCCGGAGACGTCCTCGAAAGCATCCGCCAACTCCCTGAGCTCGAACGAGCGGGGTGCGACATGGTGTGGGTGGCCGAGGCCTACAGCCTCGACGCCCCCAGCACCATGGGCTACATCGCCGCCATCACCGAGCGCATGGAGGTCGCCGCGGGCATCCTCCCGCTCTACTCCCGCACCCCCACGCTCATCGCCATGACGGCAGCGGGCATCGACTACCTCTCCAACGGCCGGTGCGTGCTCGGCCTCGGCGCCTCGGGCCCGCAGGTCATCGAGGGCTGGCACGGCCTGCCCTACGACCGCCCCATCGGGCGCACCCGCGAGATCGTCGACATCTGCCGGCAGGTGTGGCGCCGCGAGCGCATCGACCACGACGGCCGCTCCTACACAATCCCGCTCCCGCCCGAGCAAGGCACCGGCCTGGGCAAGCCCCTGAAGATCATCAACCGCCCCGTGCGTGAACGCATCCCTGTCTACATCGCCTCCCTCGGCGCCAAGAACGTGGAGATGACGGCCGAGCTGGCCGAAGGCTGGCTGCCCATCCTGTTCGTGCCCGAGAAGGCCGACGAGGTGTGGGGCGAACCGCTGGCCAAGGGCATGGCGAACCGGGCTCCCGACCTCGGGCCGCTCGACATCGCCGCGGGCGGGCTCGTGGCCATCGGCGACGACCTGGAGGGGCTGCGTGACTTCATCCGCCCCTACGTCGCCCTCTACGTCGGCGGCATGGGCGCCAAGGGCCGCAACTTCTACAACGACTTGGCCAAGCGCTACGGCTTCGAGAAGGAAGCCGAGGTCATCCAAGACCTGTACCTGTCGGGCAAGAAGGACGAGGCGGCTGCCGCCGTGCCCGCCGAACTGCTGGAGTTGACAAGCCTGGTGGGCCCGCCCGGCTACATCAAGGAGCGCTTGGCCGCCTACAAGGAGGCCGGGGTGACGGTGCTCAACACCACAGTGGTGAGCGACGACCCGGTGCGAACCATGGCCCAGCTACGCGAGCTCGTCGACGCCGTCTGACCCGGCCGCCGCGGCCCGGGGCTTGAACACGGCCTCGCGGTAGTACCGAAGCTCGGCGACGCTCTCCCGGATGTCGTCCATGGCCCGGTGGCCCCCGGCCTTCTTGGGTGCGCCGGGCAGCACCTCGGGGTACCACCGGCGGCACAGTTCCTTCACCGTCGACACGTCGACCGACCGGTAGTGCAGCCAGTCCTCCACTTCGGGGAGGAAGTGGGCCAGGAACCGACGGTCGGTGCCGATGGAGTTGCCGCAGAGGGGGACGGTGCGCCGCTCGGGCACGTGCTCCTTGATGAAGCGCAGCGTCTCTTCGCCCGCCTGCTCCAGGGTGACGGTGGACGCCTCGATGGCGGCGAGCAAGCCGCTGCGGGTGTGCATGGAGCGCACCACGTCGTCCATCTCGGCCAGTTGCTCGGTGAGGCAGGCCACCACCAGGTCGGGCCCTTCGGCCACGATCTCCAACTCGTCGTCGGTGACCAAGGTGGCGATTTCCACCACGGTGTGACGGCCGGGCTGCAACCCGGTCATCTCGAGGTCCATCCAGACGAGCACGGCGGCATCGTACCGGTGACGATCCGCCACGCTGTCGCGACGATCCAAACGTCGCCTGCCGTCAGCCCTACGCGCTGCCACAGTCCCGAGGTACTGCTCACGGTCGTGGCGGCCAAGGCGAGGGCCGACACCGTGCCCGCCGCCACCGACAACCACCGGTCGCGCCCGCGCATCGTCGGCGCGGCGAGCAGCGGCAGAGCGGCCAGCGTTGCGTAGCCGATGCCCGCGGCCACGGCGTGAGCGGTGTCGGGACCGGCGTCGAGGGGGAAGGCGGCCACGCCGAGGGTGGCGACGCCGGTGGCCACCGCCGCCGTCCACGCCGGGCCGGGACACGCCCGGCACAAGGCGGCGCCGAACAGGGGGACGCCGACACCGAAGGCCACGAAGCCCGCCGTCATGAACGGACGCGTCGCGGCTCCTTCTTCGGCCAGCCTGCTGATGGCGTCGTAGGCCGGGCGGTAGCCCTCGCGTGTCGCACCCAACGCCGCCCACGAGGCGACGAAGGCGGTGGGCCCGACGATCCCGCCGGCGGCCAGGAGGCGAGCCATGCGCCGTCCTTACCCGCCGAGCGCGAAAGAACCCGCCTCGCCGCCGCGCGAGACGGGCCCTTCCGTGTCTCCCCCCGGAGCGCTAAGCGACCGGCGGCACCACTGTCGTCGGGTCGATTGTGGTCGGGTCGGGCAGTGTCGACGGGTCGACCAGTGTGGTCGGGTCCGGCAGTGTCGACGGGTCGACCAGTGTGGTCGGGTCGGGCACTGTCGACGGATCGACCGGCGGCACCAATGTGGTCGGGTCCGGCAGTGTCGTCGGGTCCGGCAGTGTCGACGGGTCGAGGATTGTCGTGGGGTCGATCGGCAGTGTGGGATCGGGGTCCTCGCCGCCGCCACCGATGTCGCACTGGTTGGTGGCATCGCGCGGGCAGTCGTCGTCCTCGTTGGCGATGCCGTCGCCGTCGATGTCGGGATCGTCCTTGTTGGTGATGCCGTCACCGTCGAGGTCGCAGTGGGCGGCGTTGGCCTTGCCGTCGGAGCAGGCGTTGCCGCCCTTGGCCTGTGCGGCTCCCATGCCCGTCATCCCTGCGAGGACTGCGATCAGTGCGGCGATGCCGAGTCTCTTCTTCATGTGTCCTTTTCCCCGTGGCGGTTGCTTCAGCAGAGGAACGTCGGCGCCCGGCCTTCCATACGGTTGCCGTAAAGTCGCCTCGTGCTCGACGTCCCGCTGCGCCGGCTCGACCCCGACCTCCCATTGCCTGCGTACGCGCACCCGGGCGACGCGGGG
The DNA here is from genome assembly GCA_035536915.1 of Acidimicrobiales bacterium. Lineage (NCBI taxonomy): Bacteria > Bacillati > Actinomycetota > Acidimicrobiia > Acidimicrobiales > Acidimicrobiales bacterium. The sequence continues at coordinate 66,352 of DATLNE010000014.1, read as the reverse complement.
GCCGACCTGGTGGCCCGCGAGTCGGTGGTGCTCGAACCGGGCGGCGGACGGGCGCTGGTGCCTACCGGCGTGGCTGTGGCCCTGCCCGACGGCTACGCCGGGTTCATCCAGCCCCGAAGCGGCTTGGCCCTGCGCCACGGCGTGACCTGCCTCAACACCCCGGGGCTCATCGACTGCGGCTACCGCGACGAGCTCAAGGTCATCCTCGTCAACACCGACCCCACCGCGCCCTACAAGGTGCAGCGCGGCGACCGTATCGCCCAACTGGTCATCCAGCGGGTCGAAGCGGCTGCGTTCACAGACGTCGACGAACTGCCGCCCGCCACCCGCGACACCGGCGGGTTCGGTTCCACCGGTCGCTGATGCCCGAGCTGCCCGAAATCGAGTCGCTCGTCCGCTTCCTGGGCGAGCAGGCCGTCGGGCAGGAGATCGTTCGGGCCGACCTGGCCGCCATCTCGGCGCTGAAGACGTTCGACCCGCCGCTCGACGCACTGCGGGGGCTGACGGTCACCGGCACCGCCCGGCGGGGCAAGTTCCTCTTGTTCGAGGCCGAGCCGTTGTGGCTGGTGCTGCACCTGGCCCGGGGCGGCTGGGTCAAGTGGCACGACATGCTCCCGGCGACGCGGCCCAAGCCCGGCAAAGGCCCGTTGGCCTTGCGGGTGGGGCTGTCGGAGGGAGGCGGCTTCGACGTCACCGAGGCGGGGACCGAGAAGCGCCTGGCGGCTTACGTGGTGCGCGACCCCGCCGACGTGGAAGGCATGGCCCGCCTCGGTCCCGACCCGCTCGACCCCGGCTTCGACGTGGCCACCATGCGGGCTCGCCTGGCCGAGCACGGCGGCCAGGTGAAGGGCGCGCTCACGACCCAGTCGGTGATCGCGGGCGTGGGCAACGCCTACTCCGACGAAGCCCTGCACGTGGCCAAGCTGTCGCCGTTCAAGGGGGCCGACAAGCTGTCCGACGACGAAGCGGCGCGCCTGCACGCCGCCGTGCAGCAGGTGTTGCGAGCGGCCGTCGATCGAGCGGCGGGGTTGCCTGCCGCCGGGCTCAAGTCCGACAAGAAATCACACATGCGGGTGCACGGCCGAACGGGGGAGCCCTGCCCTGAGTGCGGCGACCTCGTGCGCGAAGTGTCGTTCGCCACCAAGTCGTTGCAGTACTGCGCCACGTGCCAGACGGGGGGCAAGCCCCTTGCCGACCGGCGCCTGAGTCGATTGCTGAAATAAGGGGCAAACTGGTCGCATGCAGCGACTGAGCGGCCTCGACGCCACCTTCTTGTACCTGGAGACGGCCCACAACCACATGCACGTGGCCTCGGCCGCCGTCTTCGACCCGTCGACCGTGCCCGGCGGCTACTTCTTCGACAAGGTGCGCGCGCTGGTCGAAGAACGCCTGCCGCTGCTGCCGCCCTTCCGCCGCCGGTTGGTGGAAGTTCCCTTCCAGATCCACCACCCGCTGTGGGTCGAGGACCCCGACTTCGACCTCGACTACCACGTGCGCCGGGCCGCCCTGCCCGCCCCCGGCGGCGACCAGGAGCTGGCCGAGTTTGCCGAGTCGGTCATGGGCCGCCCGCTCGACCGCAGCCGCCCGCTGTGGGAGATGTACGTGGTCGAGGGCTTGGAGAACGGCATGATCGCCACGGTGGTGAAGACCCACCACGCCGCCATCGACGGCGTGTCGGGCGCCGAGCTCACGGTGAACCTGCTCGACCTCCAGCCCGAGCCCACGCCCGCGAGCGAGCCCGACTCCTGGAAGCCCGACCGCATTCCCACCGACCCCGAGCTGCTGGCCTTTGCCCTGTCGTCGCTGGCCCGCCAGCCGTTGGCCGCAGCCAAGTCGGCCCGTCGCACCGTGGAGATGCTGCTCAACCTGCGGCGGCGCAACCGCGAGCCTGGCGTCAACCCGCCGCCTGCGCCGTTCACCGCGCCGCGCACCTCGTTCAACACGACGATCACGCCGCACCGCCGATTCGCCTACAGCCAGCTTCCCCTCGACGACATGAAGATGGTGAAGAACAAGCTGGGCGGCACGGTCAACGACGTGGTGCTGACCTTGTGCTCGACGGCGTTGCGCACCTATCTCGACGAGAACGGCGAGCTGCCCGACAAGTCGTTGGTCGCCATGGTGCCGATCTCGGTGCGGGCGGAGTCGGAGAAGGGCGCCATGGGCAACCGGGTGTCGTCGATGCTGGTGTCGCTGGCCAGCGACATCGACGACCCGGTCAAGCGCTTGTGCGCCATCACAGACGCCACCAAGTCGGCTAAGGACCAGGAGAAGGCCATCGGCGCCGACGCCCTCACCAACTGGACGGAGTTCGCCGCTCCTGCGGTGGCCGCCCGGGCCGCCCGGCTCTACTCCAACATGCGGATGGCCGACCGGCACACGCCGCTGTTCAATCTCACCATCTCCAACGTGCCGGGGCCGAACTTCCCGCTGTACTCGGCGGGAGCGCGCATGGTGGCCATGTACCCGATGGGGCCGATCTTCGACGGCGCCGCCCTCAACATCACGGTGATGAGCTACATGGGCCAGATGAACTTCGGCCTGTTGGCATGCCGGGAGACCGTGCCCCGGGTGTGGGACATCGCCCAGTACCTCGGCGACGCTCTGGAGGAATTGAAGAAGGCGGCGGACCGGGCCTGATGGAACAGTTCCAGCGGGGGTCGCTCGTCTTCGACGTGCGCGACCGGGGGCCGGAGGACGCCGCCGAGGCGGTGGTGCTGTTGCACGGGTTCCCGGCGTCGGCCGCCTGTTGGGACGGCGTCGTGCCGCACCTGGCGGAGGCGGGCTACCGCACGCTGGCGCCCAACCAGCGGGGCTTTTCGCCCGGCGCTCGCCCGTCGGGCCGGACTGCCTACCGGCAGTCGGAGCGGGTGGCCGACGTGCTGGCGTTGGCCGACGCCGCGGGGCTCGACCGGTTCCACCTCGTCGGCCACGACTTCGGCGCCGAGGTGGCGTGGGGCGTGGCCGACCAGTACCCCGACCGCCTGCTGTCGGTCACGTCGGTGTCCGTGGCCCACCCTCGTGCGTTTGCCCGGGCGTTCACGCGCAGCAGCCAGGCGCTGCAGTCGTGGTACATGTTCGCCGTGCAGGTGCCGGGGGTGCCCGAGCGGGCGTTCCTGGCGGGGGGCGGGCGGTTCCTGCGGTGGAACCTGGTGCGCTCCGGGCTGGCCGAGGACGTGGCCGATCGTTACGTCGAGCACATGCGCCAACCCGGTGCGCTGACCGCCGCGCTCAACTGGTACCGAGCCCTGCGGCCGGGCGACATGGCCGGGCCCATCGAGGTGCCCACGTTGTTGGTGTGGAGCACCGAGGAGGTGTTCGTCAACCGGGCGGGCATCTACGACACCGGCCGCTACGTGACCGGCCCCTACCGGTTGGAAGTGCTCGAAGGGGTCAGCCACTGGGTGCCCGAGGAGGCCCCGGACCGGCTGGCGGCGCTGGTGCTCGACCATGTCCGGCAGCACGCCCGCAAGTGAGCAGCGGCGCCGGTTTGCTATCGTTGCCCCCGCTGCGGACGTGGCTCAGCTGGTAGAGCATCACCTTGCCAAGGTGAGGGTCGCGGGTTCGAATCCCGTCGTCCGCTCCACTGTGGGAGGCCCGGAAGGGCCTCCCACTTGTGGTTTGGGCTGGAGTTCTAGCCGGCTTTGAGGTAGCGGCGGAGAGCTGCACGGATCACGTCGGAACTCGTGCGGCCCTCCTCCTCAGCCCTCTGTCGCAGGGCTTCGCTTAGCTCCGGGTCGAGTCGCACCGACTCCACAGAGGCAGCACTTGAACCCATCGGCGGGCGGCCGCCGCGGCGCCGAAGGATCTCGCCGACGTCGAAGCCTTCCTCGGCCTGTTTGGCCACCGCCTCGACCAGCGCGTCGGTGATCGCCTTGCCGCTTCGGGTCCGGCCGTGTGTCTTCTTTGCCATCGTCACCCTCCTGGGAGCAGGCGCTTGTACTTCGCCCGCATCGGCATGGCGTGGATCACGAGTTCCGATCCATCGGTCCGCAGCAACGACACGACCTCGAGCAGAGCGGCGTCGTGGCGGGGGCCGAGGTAGAGCCTCGTGTCGTCATCCAGATCCTCGATCACCATGGCGTTCAGGACGGCATGCTCGATGTCCTCAGCGTCGATGCCGTGTGTGAGCGCCGAGGGGTGAATGTTCACCACGGCAATCGTACTACGAAACCACCCGTGCAGAAGGGATCCGGGCCGACACCTCACATCTCACGCTGCGTGGCCGATACGGAACCATGCGGCCCCGACGCGGGGGAACCGGGTGAAGGGCGGCAAAATCGTGGTTTCGTGTCATTCGTGTGGGGAGCAGCGCGACGTCGGCAGTCAGTTCTGCCCGTGGTGCTTTGCCCTGTCCGCACCTGAGGCCGCCGCCGGGGCCGAGCCGGTCGTCGTGCCCGAGCCCGTTCTCGTCGCCACGGTTGGCTCGCCTGTGCCCGTGCGCCCCGCGCCCGTGTTCGCGCCGACGCCGACGCCGCCGCCGCCGGTGGAGCGGCGCCTGTCCTTCGACGGCGTCCTGCCCTCGTCGACGGTGACGCCGCGTCCGACGCCGCGAGGCTCGGGCGTGTCGTGGACGACGGTGGGCAGCGTCGTCGCACTGGTGGTCGTGGTGCTGGCCGCCGCGCTCTTCGTAAGCCGCCGTTCGTCGGAAGAGGTGACAGAAGCGATCGCCGACGCCGGGCTGCCGATGACCACCGACGCCGAGGCCAAGGCAGCCATGGCCGATGTGGTGGCCGCCCAGGCCGCGCACTTCAAGTCACGTGGTGCCTATACGGCGGCACCGTTGGACCTGCGGGCCGCCGCGTCCAAGGCGCCGTTGCGCAAGGGGTTCGCGCCCGACGGCGCGGGCGCCGTCTACGTCGACGCCCCTCGGGTGCGGCCGGGCGACGAGCCCGTCTTCTACCTGGCGGCCCGTGCTCCCTCGGGGTCTGGCTGCCTCTACGTCAAGGGCGTGCCCGACGGCACCAGCGAGGGCACAAGCGCCGATTGCATGGCCCCGTTCGGCGTGGACTTCGGCCCCTCCCCCCAGGCGCGGCGTGCCGCCACGATGATCCTCACCGCAGCGGACATGGGACCGGGGTGGCGACCGGCGGCCTCGAACGGCACGAAAAAGCCCTGGACTGATCCGGATCTTGCGGCCTGTCTCAGCGTCCCCGCCGTCGAGCCGCCCGGTTCCACCGGCCTCGTGGGTTTCACCCGCGGCTTGGCTTCGGTGCGGGCCCGCGTGGCCGTTTGGCTGTCCGACGAGGCCGCGAAGGCAGGCAGTGCGGCGTTCGACCATCCCCAGTTCGCGACGTGTACGGCGGAGGGGATTCGGGAGGAGTTCGCAGGCGACGGAGATGGTCTTTTCGACCGGGTGCGCATGACGGTGACCGAGCGGGGTGCACTCTCCGGCCGCGCCGATGTGCGGTATTCGCGGATCCGCTTGGACGGCGATGCATTCGGCGGCACAGGCACCCTCTGGAGCGACATCGTCCACGGCACACGGGGTCGCACGGAAGCGGTCGTCATCCGCTTTGACTCGCAGCCCCCTGACCACGCCGAAACCCTTCGACTGGTCGACGCCATGTTGGCCCGCGGGTAGTCAGGCGGGGTGGCCCGCTTCGATGGTGCGGGCCGACTGGAAGGTGAAGAAGGGGCCTGCCGCTTCTGCAGCCCCGTCGACCGGTTCGAGCAGGTAGCCCACGTGGTCGCCCAGGTCGAAGCGGTCGAGGATGCGGCCCGCGAACCATCGGGCGCAGTCGTCGAGCACGGGGGCCCCGGCAGGCCCGGGCTCCCAGCGGACGCCGGCGAACTTGTCGACCTCGTCGCCGGTCTCGCCGCCGAACAACTCGGCCAGGTCACGGCGTTCGGCGTCGACCAGGTGCACGACGAGCACCTCGGCGTGCCGCGCCACCCGTTCCGTGCGGTTGGCTTTGGAGAGGCAGACCAAAAACCGCGGCGGGTCGATGCTGCACTGGGTGGTGAAGCCGACGAGGCACCCGGCGCGCTCGTCCTGCGCGCTCGTGGTCACGATGTACATGGGGTAGTCGAGGGTGGCGGCGAGGGCCTCAAAAGCGTGCAACGTCGTTCCTGTCGATCTCGTGTGCGATCTGCCAGAATTACACCGTTCTCATGGCGGCAACGGCCCCCGACCACGCGGCGGAACGGTTGCACCGGTATTGCGCAACGCGCGACGAGCGCCTTCGCGAGGAACTGGTGCGAGAGCACACCGCCTTGGCTCGTGCCATCGCCCGGCGCTTCGCGGGCCGCGGCGAGCCCCTTGACGAGCTGACGCAGGTCGCCCTCATCGCCTTGTCGCGAGCCATCGAGCGCTACGACCCGTCTCGGGGAACGGCGTTCGACGCTTACGCCCAGGCCACCATCGTCGGTGAGTTGAAGCGTCACTTCCGCACCACGTGGCGCCTGCGGGTCCCTCGCTCGTTGCAGGAGCTGTACCTCGACGTGCGCAGCGCCGTCGACGCCCTCGACCAGGAGCTGGGCCGGTCGCCCACCATCCCCGAGATCGCCGAGTACGCAGGCATCACCGAAGAAGCAGTCGTCGAGGCCATGGAGGTGGGCCGCAACTACAGGCTCGGCTCGCTCGAAGCAGGCCGCTTCGGCGACGAGGCCGTCGAGCTGCCCGAGTTCGGCCACGAGGACAAGGGCTTGCAGTTCCTCGAGGACCGCAACACCGTGGCGTTCCTGCTCGAAGGCCTGCCCGAACGGGAACGGGCCATCCTGCGCCTGCGCTTCTGGGAGGAACTGAGCCAGTCGGAGATCGCCGTGCACATGCAGGTGAGCCAGATGCACGTGTCGCGGTTGCTGTCGCGCAGCCTGGCCCGCTTGCGCACGGTGGCCGAACAGTCGGCCCAGGCAGGCGCCCCGGCGGTCTAACCCCGGGCTCGGCGTAGGGCGGAGGTGGCCCGGTGCTTGAGCTTGGTGAGGGCGAGCGTGGGGCTCGTGCTTGTGGCCTCGTCGTCGAAGGCGCCGTGGGCGCCGAAGGGGCCGGGCACCGGCGACCACAGGTTCGACGGACGGTCGGGGTCGGTGGGTTCGTCGGTCTGCTGCCCGTCGACGCCGGTGCGGGCCAGGTAGTGGTCGAGCACGCCGGGCATCACCTTGTTGGCCGCCAACGTGGCGACGGTGGTGCCGCCCACCCACAGTTCCCGAGTGGGGTGCTCGGCCACGAAGGCCACGGCGTCGGCGGCCAACTCCGGTTGGTAGATCGGAGGGACGGGCTGGGCCCGTCGGGGCAGGCGTGACAGCACCCAGTCGAACTGCGGCGTGTTGACCGCAGGCAGGTGCACCTGGCACAGCTCGACGGCGCTGCCCTCGTGCAACAGTTCGGTGCGAACGGATTCGGTGAAGCCCTGGATGGCGTGCTTGGCCCCGCAGTAGGCCGCCTGCAAGGGGATGCCGCGGTAGGCGAGGGCGGAGCCGACCTGGATCACCACGCCGCGGTTGCGGGGGACCATGCGGGTCAGCGCCGCGCGGGTGCCGTAGACGTAGCCCAGGTAGGTCACCTCGGTGACCCGTTGGAACTCCTCGGGCGTGACGTCGAGGAAGCGGGCGAAGACCGACGTCATGGCGTTGTTCACCCACACGTCGATCGGCCCTGCCTCGCGTTCCACCCGCTCGGCGGCGTCGTCGACCCCGGCGGCGTCGGCCATGTCGACGGGCACGGCCATCCCGCGTCCGCCGAGGGATTCGATTTCCTTGGCCGTCTCCTCCAGGCGGTCGGGGTCACGAGCGAGCACGGCGACGGTGGCGCCTTGTTTGGCGAAGGCCTGGGCCGTGGCCCGTCCCACGCCCGCTGAACCTCCGGTGATGACAACGACACGATCCGCCATGCAAGGGCGGCTACCCCTCGGAGGGAGGGAGGAAAACGTTGGCGTGGGGAACGACAAGGGCGGCGGTACGCTGCGTGGGGAACCGAGGGAGGTCGATGGCAGCCACCACGACGATGAGCGATCGCTCCAGCGGCGGCGGCTCGCTGTTCGGGTTCCCCCACGAGGAGTTGGTCGACGACTTCCGCCTGGCGTGCGTGTCGCGGGCAATCGACGACCGGGAGATGGCCCTCCAGAAGCAGTCGAAGGTGTTCTTCCAGATCTCCGGGGCGGGCCACGAGGCGCTGCTGCTGGGGCTAGCCCGGTCGCTGCGGCCCGCCTACGACTGGTTCTTCCCGTACTACCGCGACCAGGCCTTGGTGCTGGGCCTCGGGGTGACGCCCACAGAGGTGTTGCTCCAGGCGGTCGGCTCGGCCGACGACCCGGCGTCGGGTGGGCGGCAGATGCCGTCGCACTGGGGGTCGCGGGAGCTCAACATCGTCACCCAGTCGAGCCCCACGGGCAGCCAGTGCCTGCCCGCGGTGGGATGCGCCGAGGCGGCCCGCTACATCTCCCGGCGCCCGCAACTGCCGGGCTGTTCGGCCCACGGCGACGAGCTGACGTACGTCTCGCTGGGGGAGGGGGCCACCTCCGAGGGCGAGTTCTGGGAGTCGTTGAACACGGCCGCCACCTTGCACCTGCCGGTGCTGTTCCTGGTGGCCGACAACGGCTTCGCCATCTCGGTGCCGTCGTCCGACCAGTCGCCTGCGCCGATCTCGGAGTTGGTGCGGGGCTTCCGTGGGTTGGAGGTGCACCGCTTCGACGGGCGCGACTACTTCACGGCCCGGCGCAACGGGGCCAAGGCCATCGCCCAGGTGCGGGCCGGCGTGGGGCCGGCGCTCATCCACGCCACGGTGACCCGGCCGTACTCGCACTCGGCGGCCGACACCCAGAGCAAGTACCGCTCCACCGAGGAGTTGGCCGACGAGGCCGACCACGACCCCATCCTGCTGATGGAGCGCAACCTGGTACGGGGCGGTGTGCTGACGGAGGAAGAGGCCGGAGCCATCCGCGACGACGCCAAGCAGATCGTGGCCGACGCGGCGCGAGAAGCGCTGGGTGCTGCTCGGCCCGACCCCGCCACGATCCGGGAGCACGTCGTGGCCATGCCCTCGTTGCCCGACCCGGGGGAGGTGCCCGCTGAAGGCGAGGGCGCCGGCGACGTAGTGGCCTTCGGCGAGGCGATCAAGCGCACGCTGCACGAGCAGATGGCGGCCGACGAGCGCATCCGGGTGTTCGGCGAGGACGTGGCCGACGCCCGGGAGCAGGTGCTGGCCAACGTCGAGGGCAAGGGCGGGGTGTTCGGCACCACCCACGGGCTGCAGCGGACGTACGGCATCGCCCGCTGCTACAACACGCCGTTGGCCGAGGCCAACATCATCGGGCGGGCGGTGGGCCAGGCCATCCGAGGGTTGCGGCCCGCGCCGGAGATCCAGTTCTTCGACTACATCTGGCCTGCCATGCAGCAGCTCAAGAGCGAGGTGGCCACCATCCGCTGGCGCTCAAACGGGGCGTTCACCTGCCCCATGGTCGTGCGGGTGCCGATCGGCGGTTACCTCACCGGCGGGTCGATCTGGCACAGCCAGTCCGGAGAGTCGATCTTTGCCCACGTGCCCGGGTTGTTGATCGCCTTTCCGTCACGCGCCCGTGACGCCGCGGGGCTGCTACGCGCCGCGTTCCGGCACGAGGACCCGGTGCTGTTCCTGGAGCACAAGCACCTGTTGCGCCAGCCCTACACCCGCGACCCGTACCCGCCGTCCGACTGGGTGCTGCCGTTCGGGCGGGGCGAGGTGCGCAGGCCGGGGGCCGACCTCACCATCGTCACCTACGGCGCCACCGTGGAGAAGTCGTTGCGAGCGGCCGAGCGGCTGGCGGATGCCGAGGTCGGCGACATCGAGGTGATCGACCTGCGCACGATCGTGCCGTGGGACCAGGAGCTGGTCGCCGCCTCCGTGAAGCGGACGGGGCGGGTGCTGGTGGTGCACGAGGACATCGTCACGTGCGGGTTCGGGGCCGAGGTGGCAGCGTGGGTGGCCGACAACTGCTTTGAGCACCTCGACGCCCCGGTGCGCCGGGTGGCGGCCATCGACACGCACGTGGCCTACGAGCCCACGCTGGAAAACGCCGTGCTCCCGCAGATCGACGACATCGCCGCCGCCGCCGAGGAGTTGTTGGCGTACTGAGCACGGCCGGTCGCCGCCACCTACACTGCAACCTCCTGGCGGCGTGGCCGAGTGGCTTAGGCAAGGGCCTGCAAAGCCCTGTACACCGGTTCGATTCCGGTCGCCGCCTCCAACCTGATCTGCGTGCATAATGGCAGGTCAGGGGCGGTTTTCGGTCTGTCCGTGACAGACCGGGAGTGACCGCCGTCGACCCCCCGAACCCCCTGGTTTTCAGGCCGAGCGCTCCCCAAGCGCTCCCCAAGACCGGAGGTTGGAGATGGGGTTCATCGAGAGCACCACGGCAAGTACCGGGGCCGGTACCGCGACGCGAGCGGCCGATTGCGGTCGAAGTCGTTCACCCTGAAGGCCGACGCCGAGCGCTGGGTGCGCGAGGAAGAGGTGGCGCTGGAGCGGGGCTCGTGGATCGATCCCCGTGCGGCCGACATGACGCTGGGGGAGTGGTGCGAGCGCTTCATGTCGCTGGCGCGGCGGTTGGCCGACACCACGCAGCAGACGTATCGCCGTGACCTCGGCCGGTACGTGTTGCCGAAGTTCGGGACGTACCGCCTCGGTCGCCTGCGGGCCGAGGAGATCGAGGAGTGGCTGCTGGACGAGATCGACAGCGGCCTGGCGCCGTCGTCGGTGCACCGCCACTACCGGACGCTGCACCGCGTGCTGGAGGTTGCGGTCAAGCACAAGCGGTTGGCGTCGAACCCGTGCGCCGGCGTCCAGCCGCCGAGCGTCCCAAGGCGGCGCATGGCGATCCTCGACTGGCCGCAGGTGTTCGACCTGGCCGACGGCCTGCCGGACCGTTATCGCGCGCTGATCTTCCTGGCCGTCGACAGCGGCATGCGCTGGAGCGAGCTGGTGGGACTGCGCCGGTCACGGGTGGACCTGAAAGGCGTGCAAGGTCGAGGTGGTCGAGCAGTTGATCCGCCTGGACAACGGTGAGTGGGTCTGGCACCCACCCAAGTCGGAGGCGGGCGTGCGGACCATCGCCATCTCCCCGTTCACGGCGCGGATGTTGGCCGAGCACATGGACCGGTTCTCGGCGCCGGGCGCGGACGGCTTGGTGTTCGTGAACCAGGCGGGCAACCCGCTGATCGCGTCGAGCTTCCACACGCACTACTTCAAGCCCGCGCTGGCCGCCGCCCGCGTGAAGTGCCGATTCCACGACCTGCGCCACACGAGCGTGGCGCTGGCCATCCGAGCGGGTGCCCACGCCAAGACGATCCAGGTGCGGATGGGCCATGCGTCGATCACGGTCACGCTCGACCGCTACGGCGACCTGTTCCCGGAACTCGACGAGGCGATCGCGTCGGCGTTCGACAAGGCGTTCAACGCAACTGACACGGCCCGCCGAGGCGGCGGTGTCAGCGAGGTGGCGTAGGGCTGTCAGGCGAGCGGTCAGGGGTCGTGTCAGTCCCTCGGCGCACGTTGCTGCCCGTGACTGCCATCAACGACCAGAACCGCCCGTCGCCTGACCGAGTCCCGATGATCGACAAGGCGGCGCTGCCCCGGCTATTCGACGTGCCGGGGCTCGCCGCCCACCTCGGCGTCAAGGAGCGCCACATCCGACGCCTCATCGCCGAGCGCCGCATCCCCTTCATCAAGTGGGGCCACCTCATCCGCTTCGACCCCGACGACATCGCCGCCTGGCTCGACCGGAACCGCAGCCGCGCGAGCTAGGCAGAGCGTTCCCAGCCGCTGTGCCGACTACAACCCTTGCGTCCTTCGCTGACCGACTTCAGACGCAAACATGAAGCGCATGAAGAGCCCGCTCTCTCGCCTGCTTTCTCGCGCCTGCACGGGTCCGAACCCTCGGCGGGATGAACACTGATGGGAACTCGCCGCGGTCATTCGTTGCCAGCAAACCCCGGCGGCCGTGAGAGCGACCGCCGTGGGCTTCGATGCCCGCCGCTCACCGATTCGGTCACGGCCGCAAGCGTCCGGCAAGGGTCACGTAGAGACCTCGGCACCGTAACGACTCGGACGACTGCGAGCGGTGGGCCAGCGGTAGCGGCCGCGGCGCTCCCAGAGGCGCATCCGTGAGGTTGTCCGCCAGCGTTGGCGTCAAGGCCGAAGCTCGATTTCGACGGGCACCTCTACGACCGTTTCAAGTCGTGCCTCAAGCTCGGCGTAGAGTTCGCCGTGCGACTCGGTCCGCCAAAGCGCCAGCGCCAGGGCGTAGGGCTGTGTCGCCGTGGAGTCGTCCCACCGGTTCAGGTTCCGAACAACAAGGTGCATGGGGGTGTGGCGGTCCCGGTCCAGGCGTTGGCTGAACACGACTCGACCGAGCTGGTTGGCCCCGCGCGACCGAACAGTGGTCGACGGTGACATCCCGCAGTAGCGGGAGCCGAGTTGTCGGAGCGACGTGGGCTGAGCCGGTTCGGCATCAAGCTCCTGCCCACCTGCTTCGCCTTGGACATCAGTATCGGCATTCTCGCCGTCATCTGCCTCGTCCTCCAACTGGGCGAATATTCGGGCGACGTCGTCGAGAGGCATCCCACGGACCAGGTGGAACTCCATGCGGCTCGCCATGTAATCGAGCCTGTGCGCGCGCGTCCGGGGGCTATATGCAAGCGCAACGTCCAGCCCTCTCTGCCCACCCGCGGCGAAGAACGCTTCGGGAACAGGAATCTCGTAGATGTGGATTCCGTCGATCGGGATCTGATCCTCGGCTACGAGGACGACACGGTGGGTGGTCGACTCAGTAGCTCGCGCGATGGATGGTCGCCCGTATCCGAAGAGGCGACGAACCGCCTCGGCGCGGTCTGACGGGCGCTCGGCTTCCAATTCCTGCCCGAATGCAGGTGGCTCAGCCGATGACAACACCAGGGCGCGAACCAGATTAGCCGAGAAGTCCGGAAATCTGGCCTTGACAGCCGTGGCGACGCGGGTGGCGAGAGGCGCCGCGAAACTCGTACCGACATCGAAAGCAAGGAGCCGGTCTACGGCGGCTCCCGCGCTGATCACACTCAACTCGGCGTCATTGTCCACAAGCCGGCCGGACTCGATCCCCAGCGTTCCTGCCAGCTCGACCAGTTCAGGCTTTACCGCGCCGCCAACGCCCGGGCCCACTCGCGTGAACGGGGACGGCCAGCCCGGGCGTCCCATGGGAACTCGGACGACCGTCTCGCGCCCGCTCAGTCCGGTCGCGGCGGCCGCCTGGGTCATCCCGCCTACGGTGAGAGCGAGCATGGCGGGAGCGGGATCAATGAGCCGGGCGTGGGCGGCGTCCAGAAGCGGCGCGGGATACGCAACAGCGGCACCTTCGTCGCTCACGTCCATGTAGTCGAGCGGTCCGATGTTGCCGGTGCAGATCACGATCGTGACCCCGTGCCGACGCGCCAGGGCGTCGATGACGGCGGCGGCGCTCATCTGACGTGCCTCGGAAAGGACGGCCCGATTGTCGCCGAGCGAGATGTTGATTACCGAAGCGCCCTGATCGACACACCATTCAACTGCGTCCGCGAGGTCCCGTTCCCACAGGTCTTCCTCCGGGAATTGGTTTTCGGAGTTGAGCACGCGAGCTGAGACGATCTGCGCGAGCGGCCGAAGGGGCAGCCCGCGGGCGATGGCGCTGTCCACGCGACCGTGAAGAATCAGTGCGGCGATCATCGTCCCGTGCCCGTGTTCGTCCTGGCCGTCGGCGATGCCCGTGCCGAGTGCGTCCGCGGTCACGACCGCGCCAGCCAGGAGGGGGTGAGCCGAACGGACGCCTGAGTCGATCACCCCGACGATCGGTGCCCCGTCCGCGGGCGGCTCAACCGGAGGGAGTCGCGCATCGTCCGTTCCCAAAAGCTGCGGCACGGTGAGCGCGGGGGTCGGAAGTACGTCGATTCGTGCTACGAAGTCAAGCTCGGCGAGCTCGTGTACCCGTTTGGCCGGCGCATACACGCGTGCGAGCAGAAGCCCTGCTGCATCATGGACGTAGCGGTCCGCCACGCGCCCGCCGGCTTGATCAACGGCATCGGAGAGCGCTGCGAGCCAATCCGCGGCGAGGTCGCGGTCGTCGGGGTGCCAGCACTCGACGTCCAGCCGTAGCATCCCGTCGGCTGAGCCGGATGCGAGGACCTGCGCCAACCGCTCCGTGACGCGGTCATCCGGTCCCAGAGTCCGCAGGCTGTCGATAGCGTCGAAGAACGCCGCGTACGGCTCCGACTTCTGGCCCTCCGGTGCCCCGCCCTGCAGTGCGTCCAGGCGCTCATTGAACGCTGCGAGCTCCGGGTCGTCGGCGAAGGCGATGACGACACGGCGGTGCGAGGCGTCGAGCACGCGTAGTCCCGCCCGTCGGAAGTCCTCCGGTTCGACTGGCGCGCCGAGTTCAAACACGAGCACGAGACGGGGGTCGATGCCAAGAACGGCGGTCCGGGCGAGATGGCCCATGGTGATAGTCCGGGCACGTTGCTGAAGCTCACCACCGTGGCGAGGGAGATCCTCATGGCGGCGTCCGCCTCCGAACCCGCGGCCCGGCCGACGCCCGCCTGGTTCAAGCGTCCGCCTCAGCCGAAGTAGATGGAGCCCCCCCTGGGCTCCATCGCTCATCCCAGGGAGCTGTTGATCGCTCGTCTCCGTGCCTCTTCCCGTTCCATTCCGTACGCGATGTGCTCGGCGGTTACCGCCTTGTCGAAGCGGCGAACCATCAGCCTAATAGCGTTCAGACAGACGCTTTCGATGTCGGCTGCGCTGAGCCCCTCCATTCGACGGGCCTCTTCAGTAGGCTTCAAGTCTGCTCGCACTCCTCGGAGTTTTAGCCGAATTAGTGCGGCGCGCGCTGCTTCGTCTGGAAGCGGGAATTCCACAACCTCATCGAAGCGACGCCAGACGGCCGAATCGAGCAGTCCCGGATGATTCGAAGTGGCAACAAACACAGAGTCGGCATTGTTTTCATCGATGATCTGCAACATTGCAGCAACGACGCGTCGAAGTTCACCGTGGTCCGACCGGTCTGATCGCTCGCGGCCGAGCATGTCGAACTCGTCGAACTGAAGCACCCACGAACCGCTGTTGAGAAAGGTGAAGATCTGTTCGAGGTTCCGCGCCGTCTCTCCGAGGTACGACGATACGACGGTGGCGAGCTGGATTCGGGCGATAGCCAGCCCGAGTTCACCGGCGATCGCGGCGCCGCTGACAGATTTTCCGCATCCCGGCGGCCCGACAAAGAGGAGCGTTGAGCGAGGGCGAACCCCGTGCGCTCGCAGCATCGACCGTTGGCGAAACTCGTCGACCACGGACTCCAAGACGGAGCTCACGTCGGCCGGGAGCACGAGATCCTGGAACGTGACTGACGGCTGCGAGATCGACAACAAGGGGAGGTCGTCTCGGGTCTTCGGCAACGGCTTGAGTGAGGAAACGTGCAGCGGCCGCTTGCCTGACGTCGGTTCTTGGAGAATCGCCGTCAATTCGTTAGCGAGGAGATCATGCCGTTTCCGTCGCTCGTCCTCGATGAGTGCCTCGGCGGCGGAGTGGAAGGCGCGATCGTCGCCTTGCTGATGGCTCCGCATCAGCGCCTTGACCAAGTCACTCCGTGCCATCGTCGCCTCGCACGCCCTCAGCGTACGCATGTTCTTCGCCGACGCTGGCGATCATGTGGGGCTTCCGGCTCGTCCACCAGCTCGAGGATCGTGACGACCAGGACGGCAGCATCATTCCGGGCCATGCCCGAGCGGCTGTCGGAGCCGACCGCCGAGCGCGAGAAGAAGCTGGCCATGCTCGGCGCACTTCTCGACCAGTTGGGGCGCGGGACGACGACGAGCCGGTGGTGCTGGACGACCCCATCGCCCGGCTGGACGACCTGACGGGACGAGCCGGACGCGGTGCTGCGGTGCATCTTCGACGCCCTGCGCTGCGGCTTGTCTACGACGGACGCACGGGTACGCCCGACTGCAACACGCTCACGGCCGTCTGGGGGGCGTTGGGGCGCTGTCGGACACAGCAGGGGCCGGCGAGCCAGCCAATGGGCTGGAAACGAGTGGAACACGGCCCCGAACGGGCGATCCGTTCCCATCTGCTGCGCGCCATCGGCAAGGGGAGCGTAGCCATACGAACGACGAGCGGCGCGCAGCGGCTCGCTGACGATCGAAACTGTCGTCGACATCGACTCTCGTGCGCGTGCGTGATGAGCCTCACGACTGGGGGTCTACGGCGTTCGGTTGTTTTCGGCTGACGACGATCGAGCGCGTGTCCCTCGTTAGGGCCGAGCTGGCCGTAGTGCACCACTGCGACTTCCATTCGCAACGCCGGATAGGCCGCGGCGGCTGGTGCGAGACGTGTCCGAAGTGGCGCCCATCGGTGCGCAGATGACCGGTGTTGACTCAGTAACGTGCGCACTCGCCACCGAAACCTCAGTGCGGAGGGGAACAGCGTTCGAACAAGGTAATGAAAGCGCCTCGGTAAGATCTCGACGCCCGACAACACAAGCAGCCACCGGACAGGCAGGCGATGAGCACGGACTACGACGACCTGAGCGCGCCGACTTCGCTATCCCGTTTCGAGCGGCAGACGCTCGCGCTCCAGCACCAGATCCTGTCGCACCTCGACGAGAGCGAGACCGACTATCACCGGCGATGCAGGAGGTCCTCACGCAGGGCTACACGGCCGAGTACGGGAAGGTGTTCTCGCCCTACTCCGAGCTGCCGCATGACGACTGCCGCCTCGTCTACGACATCCTCGACATGTTCCGAGTGATGAAGGCGAGCATCGCCGAATTGGATGAGACCGAGCGGGCCGCGTTGCTGGCCGATCACAAGTACGTCCTGTTCTTCCAGGGCTTCGACGGTAACGATGCGCGGGAGGGCAAGATGGCCAGCTACGTCGATTACCTGCAAGCGACGGGCCGCTGGAGGGACCTGGTCGACGACGTGAAGGCGGCGGACGGGGGCAATAGCCACTCGCTGATGCTCAGCAGGTATCAGGCCATGCTCGACGTCTACGACCCCATCTGGCGGGAGAAGATGCGCGCCGCCAGCATGCGCCATCTGAACGCCGACGAACTGGGTCGGATCGCAGAGAGTCGGGGCTGACGACGTCCGGGGCGTCCGGGGGTAGAGCCCGCGGTCGCCGCCGATGCTTTTGGGTCTGACGATCACACGTTCGCGCCACGTTTCGCGATCTGCGATCGTTCCATGAGATCGTGGCCATCGCTTGTATCCTCGGAGCATGGCGCGATGCACGGCACCCGTTCGAGGGCACCGATCTGCGGCCGCCGCCGCGAACTGTCCTGCGTGCGGGAGCCGTTACCGATCGTCCTTATACTCCTCCTACAGCCCTCCCTCGCGATACCCGACGGGAGGCAGAGGGTCGTACGGCGGCGGGTCGTCGAGCGGTGTCCCGTCGGGCGGCGGCGGTGGTGGCACGCGTCGCCTGCGCGGCGGCGGGACCGTGTCGTACTCGCCCACGGAGTGGCGTACGTTCGAGCCGGTCGTCCGTGTTGCCGAGGTGCAGGCGCGGACCTACCCCGACCGTCGCGACCTCTTCCTCTGCCACGCCTGGGATGACCGGCAGGGAGCAGCGAAGGATCTTTACGACGAGCTGGTCGCGAGCGGTGCGACGGTCTGGTTCAGCGAGACCGAGGTCGGACTCGGCAAGTCGCTCCTGCGCGAGATCGATAGAGGCCTGGCGATGTCCCGCATCGGGATCGTGCTCGTGACCCCGGCGCTGCTCAAGAGCTTGGAGGCCCAGGGAGTCGCCGACCAGGAACTCTCTGCGTTGCTCTTCACTGACCGGGTGATTCCTGTCGCCCACGGCACGACGTTCGATGCCCTCCGAGCGGTGAGTCCGCTGCTCGCAGCGCGGTCGGGCCTGACCATTGGCGACGGTTTGTCGATGCAGGACGCCGCCAAGAAGGTCGCCGCGGCGGCGGCTGCTGAGAGCGGCGACTGACGGGGACGGGTGCCTCTCATCGCGGTCCCAAGCTCGTCTCCGTTTGGCTAGTCGTGCCTCGGGGCCGGAGGAGGAATGCACCGGCGAGATCGGTCACCTGACGCACCGTCGCCCAACCCGTTCCGAATGACGCCTCGACTACACGCGGCAAGCTGAGCAGGAAGGCAGCACCTATCGCGTCTGCAGCGGTTGACGGGCTCGGGACGCGTCCAGCGAACGCTCTGGTCGTCCCGCGGTGCCGAGGTTCATCACGGTGGCATGGAGCGCACCCATACGAACGCCGCGGTCGGCGCGATCGCGGACGAGAGATCGTGATCGACTTCCTCACGCAGACTGACGCGCAGTGGGCTCGGGAGAGGTGCGCCTGCCACGCCGTCGTCGTAACGACCGCTGCGACCTGACAGCAGCCCGTGGCGGGCGGCGACATGGGTGGCCACAGCTTGCTGTGCAAAGTGTGTGCAGCCTTTATCGGCCTTGCTGTCAAGTGACGTAAGTACTCAGTCGACCTCCTGCTGAATATCTGGTTCCGGCCTCGTCATCGTGGTCGTCGTCGGGTTCCGTTTGATGTCTGTCGTCCCTCGCGTGGGTGGGACTGTCAGCCCTCGCTGGCACGTACGAGCCGGTCAAGGGGCGGCGGAGCCGAGGCCGGACACGAGCCGCCGGGCGCCCCTTGACAGGCTCGTGTGGGCTGTCGTCGGGGGCCAACAATGGTGCGGGCCAGTAGCCTCAGCTGCTGGCCTGGTTTTGCTTTTTTAGGCCGCGCTGCGCTGACCGAGTGGGCATAGTCGGGACCACGCCGAGCGAGCCCAGACGCAGATGTCGCAGATGCGAGTGACTTTCAATGACGAGTTGGTCAAGCAAGTGGACGCCCATGGTTGGCCAGCGCGGGCGAGGCCGGTTCTTGGAGGAAGCGGCGCGGGAGAGGCTTGAGCGGCTGGAGCTCGAGTCAGCGATCCGAGAAGGTGCAGGGTTGCTCCGACCCAAGGACTACCCCCACTGGCGCAACACCGAGGCCGTCAAGCAGTGGGTCCGGATGTCCCGCGGCGCGAGCAGCTGACGACCGACGTACTGCTCGGTGGCGGCCGGCGCGCCCACATTGACCGCTGCTCACCGCGATCGCCCGCCACGAGCCTCGATCTTGCTCCCCAAGCGCTCCCCACCACACCGATAAACTGCCTCTGGCCAGGGAGTTCCCAAGGTCAGGCAGCGGTCTGCAAAGCCCTGTACACAGCGATTGCGCCCGCAAAGCGGCGAAGCAGTGCAGAGGCGCCGGCTCTGGTGCCGCCCTCGGCGAGGTCTACCACCTCTCGGAGCCACCGTCGGATTACCCTTCGGAGGCATTCACCGCCGACACAGAGCAGGGGTGGACCTGAACCCGTGGGATCAGTGCGACTTCGCCCCACCACGCCCGCGCAGTGTGAATCTTCTTCGCAACGGCAGCCCGTGGAAGCTCAGCTTTTACGAGAACATCGAGCAAACGCCCGGAGAGGTTCGCTTCTGCGACGACCCACCGAACGTGTATCGCGGCGGCGGGGACGAGTCGTAGCGCAACGACGACTCGTAGCGGTCGGGCTCGCCGGAGCCCTGGCCTTGCTTGTTGCCTGCGCGTCCGGTGACCGGTCCACGGCACCGTCGCCCTCGACACTGCCACAGACCGCCGCCACCACCCATGCCGACGGCAGTGTTCCGTGGACGGGTCGTCGTGTCTCCCCGGAGTCCCTGCGGCTGCAGCCGCCTCCTGTCGAACCCCAACGGGCAAGGCGTAGCTGCCAACGCTCGGAGCTCGAGGCTCGCTTCCCCGAGTGGTTCGCACAGACGGTCGGCGGCGGCGTGTACGGCTTCATGGAGCTACGAACGGCGTCGAGCGACTCCTGTCGGATCGAGGGCATCGAGGAGGTTCGCGTCGAGTCTCGGGGTGAAGCTCGGAAATCGCGGGTACCTGCGGACTCTCGCATCGACATTCAGCGCGGCAGTCCCGCCCGCCTGCGTGTGGACTGGACCCCTCCGGGTTGCAATGTCCCCCTTGAGGGCCAACGCGTCGTCGTGCGTTTGAAAGGTATCGACGGCGACGTCGGTGCCCCGGTTGACCGACCGCGTCGGCCCGAGTGCACCGCCGACGAGGTCGTCTCGCACCTCTTGCTGGGGTCGTTCGAGCGCCTGAACGAAGCACCGCCCCCGATGCCCTCTCCCGCCCGATCCCTGGGGGCGGAGATCTGGCTGCCCCCTACGGCTATGCCGGGCGAGGTTCTTTATTTCCGTGTGATGCTGCGGAACCCGACGGAAGTGGCAATCGTCCTCGATCCCTGCCCTGCGTTTGTGATCGAGCTCGGCCAGAACAGCGTGGGGGGTCGCCGTGGGGTTTCACGGGTGGACGCCTACGCGCTCAATTGCACTCCCGTGGAGGCAATCGACCCGGGTAAAACGGCCGAGTTCCGGATGGAGGCGGAGATCCCCCCGGAAACCCTTCCCGGCGACCTCCGCGTGTCGTGGCGCCTCGCTGGGCCGGGTATCGACGTCCCGACGAGCAGGCCTCGCGCAGATCAAGTCGGGGGATTCGTCCGCATCCCGTGACAGCCTTGCCGCGAGTTTGCGCGGCAGACACATTGCCGTCAGAGAGTTCGGCACTGCTCCACGTTCGTCGTTCGGAAGCCGGTGCTGAACCACCGCTGGCGCTGCTCGGCCGATCCGTGCGTCCAAGACTCTGGATCGACCCGCCCCTGCGCCCGCTCTTGGATGCGGTCGTCGCCCACCGCGGCGGCGGCGTCGAGGCCGTCGCGAATGTCGGCGTCGGTGAGCTCTTCGATGTACCCGGTGTCGACCGCACCGCGCGCCCACATGCCCGCCAGGCAGTCGGCCATGAGCTCGACTTTGACGCTGTCGCTCTCGGCACCCGCGTCGCCCCGCTTGGCGCGATCGAGGACGCCGAGCAGGTTCTCGACGTGGTGCCCGTACTCGTGGGCGATGACGTAGGCCTCGGCGAACGGCCCACCGCGCGCACCGAAACGGGTGCGTAGGTCGCCGTAGAACCCGAGGTCGATGTAGATGGTCTGGTCGAGGGGGCAGTAGAACGGGCCGACGGCCGACGTGGCATTCCCGCAGCCCGTCTGCGTGGCTCCCTCGAAGAACACCGTGCGGGCTCGGCGATACCCCTGCAGTTGGCCTTCCCAGAAGCGCTGCACGCTGTTGACCACGCCGACGATGCGGCAGTCGTCGCGCTGGTTGGCGTCGTCGCCCGTGCGGCACTGGGCCGAGAGGTCCGACGTCGACTCGTCGCTGCCCAACTGCAAGCCCGAGCCGTCGCCGCCCCCGCCGGCCAGGAGGCTCACGACGAGGAACACCAGCCCGATCAACCCACCACCAGCCAGCACCGGCCCGCCCGCGCGCATGCCGCGGCGATCGCCGATCTGAGAGGTGTCGAGGTTGGCGTCACGGCGGAATCGCATGACGTCGCTACTTCCCCTGTCGGAGAAGCGGCAAGCCTCGCCGGTCCACAGCCGTCCTTGACAAGAAAAGTTGTCAAGAGGCAAGCTGCCCGTAGTGCGAGACGTCGACGTTATCGAGGACCCGGGGGTGGCAGCCGCGGCGCTCGACCCTGTGCGGGCTCGGCTGTTGGCCGAACTGGCCGACGCGCCCGCGTCGGCTGCGGGCCTCGCGGCCCGCGTCGACCTTTCTCGCCAGCAGGTGAACTACCACCTCAAGACCCTTGAGGCTCACGGCCTCGTGGAACTGGCCGAGGTCCGCATGCACGGGGGCATCACCGAGCGGTTGGTGCGGGCCACGGCGGCCAGTTACGTCGTCTCGCCCGCCGCCATCGCCGAGGACGGCGCCCGCCCCGACGACGTGGCCGACCGCATGTCGGCCCGCTACCTCATCGCCCTCGCAGGCCGCATCATGCGCGAGGTCGGCAGCCTGGCCCGCAAGGCCGATGCCACGGGCCGCCGCTTTCCCACCTTCACCGTCGACACCGAGATCCGCTTCCGCTCGGCCGCCGACCGCGCCGCCTTCGCCGACGAGCTGACTGCCTCCGTGCTCGACCTTGTCGCCCGCTACCACCACGACCACGGCCGCCCGCACCGGCTCGTCGTCGCCGCCCATCCCAAGCCTGCCGTCGAGGAGACCCGATGACCGACCACTGCAACGTCCCGCACCGCTTCGAGTTGACCCTCGTCGTCCCCGGCACCCCCGAGCAGGTGTGGGAAGCGATCGCCACCGCCGACGGCATCGCCTCGTGGATGATGTCCACCGAGCTCGACGCCCGCGAGGGCGGTGCCCTGGCCTTCCACATGGGCCCGGGCGTCACATCGAACGGGCGGGTCACGGCCTTCGAGCCCGCCCGCCGCTTCGCCTACGAAGAGGACTGGGACGAGTTCAGCGGCCACCCCGACGCCGACGTGACGCCACTCGCCACCGAGTTCCTGGTGGAAGCCCGCTCCGGCGGCACCTGCGTGGTCACCGTGGTCACCAGCGCCTTCGGCACCGGCGCCGACTGGGAGAACGAGTTCTTCGACGAGATGACACACGGCTGGGGTGCCATCCTCGACAACCTCCGCCTCTACCTCACCCACTTCCCCGGCCAACACGCCTCCGCCATATGGGCCGGCGTCGACGACTTCCCGGCCACGCCCGAAGAGACCATCGCCGCCTTGCAGGCCAAGCTCGGCGCCGAGGCCGTCGGCGACAAGGTCGACGAACGTGGCGTCCTCGGCGAGGTCGAGCGCGTCGTGCCGCGGCACTTCCTGGTGCGCATGGAATCCCCGGTGCCAGGCCTGCTCAACTTCTACTCGTTCAACTCGGGGGAGACGACCAGCGGCGTGCACGTACAGGGGTACGTCTTCTCCGACGCCGCGTCCGACTACGCCAAGGCCGAACAGCCCGCGTGGCAGGCCTGGCTCGAAGGAGTCGCCCGCGAGCACGCCGCACCCGAAGCGGCACAGGCATGAGCGAAGACGTCGCAGAACCCGAAGCAGTCCTCGCCGTGGTGCCGCCGGCGTTCCGGCGGTTGCTTCTGAACACGCTCGTCGCCGGGGTGACGAGCACGTTCCTGTGGTTCGCCCTGACCTTCTGGGTCTACCTGGAGACCCGCTCGGTGGTGGCCACCGGGATGATCGGCGGGGCTTCGGCCATCGCGTCTGCCATCCTCGGGCCGTTCTTCGGCACGTTCGTCGACTTTCACCGCAAGCACCAGGCGCTGGTCCTGGCCACTGCCACCTCGGCCGCCTGCTTCACCGTGGCCACCATGGTGTTCCTGACGGTCGACCGCGACGAGCTGCTGCGCCTCCGCGGCCCGTGGTTTTGGTTGCTCGCCCTGACCACCCTGCTCGGATCGGTGGCAGGCGGCTTGCGCGCCATCGTGATGGCGACGTGCGTGACCCTGCTCGTCCCCGAGCCGCATCGTGACCGCGCCAACGGCATGGTGGGGACCATCACCGGGGCCTCCTTCGCCATCACCTCGGTGTTCAGCGGCCTGGTCATCGGCACGCTCGGCATGGGGTGGGCGTACTACCTGGCGCTCGGGCTCACCGTGGTCGCCCTCGTCCACCTCTTCACCATCACCATCGACGAACCCGAACCGGAACCAGTTGCCCCGGGTGCGCCGCGCCGCCATGTCGACGTGCATGCCGCGTTGGAAGCCATCCGTGCTGTACCCGGGCTGTCGATGCTGATCTTCCTGACGGCCTTCAACAACCTGTTGGCGGGCGTGTTCATGGCGCTCATGGATGCCTACGGGCTGAACCTGGTGTCGGTCGAGGCATGGGGCGTGCTGTGGGGCTTCATCAGCTTGGCCTTCATCGGAGGCGGACTGTTCGTGTCGCGCTACGGGCTGGGACCCGATCCGTTGCGCGTCCTGCTGCGGGGCAACCTCGTGAACTGGGCCGCGTGCTCCGTGTTAGCGCTGCGGTCGTCGATCGTCATGCTCGTCGTCGGCATGATCGTATGGCTCGCCTTGGTGCCGGTGCTGGAAGCCGCCGAGCACACCATCCTCCAGCGCGCCATCCCCTACGAGCGGCAGGGCCGCGTCTTCGGCTTCTCGCAGCTGGTGGAGAACGCCGCTTCGCCGTTGACGGCGTTCCTCATGGCGCCCCTGGCCGAGGTGGTGTTCATGCCGCTGATGACCGACGGTGGTGGAGCGGACGCCATCGGCGGCTGGTTCGGCGTCGGGCCCGACCGGGGCATCGCCATGATGTTCACGCTCGCCGGGCTCCTCGGCGTGGCCGTCACCGCCGCCCTGTGGACATCGCGGTCGTACCGTCGGCTCAGGTCGGCCGTGTAGCCAACTGGCGCAGCACGTAGGGGAGGATGCCGCCGTGGCGGAAGTAGGCCGCTTCCGTCGGCGTGTCGATACGGCACCGCGCTTCGAAGCGCAGTTCGCCGGCCTGCACCGGGAGCGCGGCGCCGATGAGCTCCTCGGGGTCGCGCCCGCCGATGCCGACGATGGTCACGACCTCCTCGCCCGTCAGCTCGATGTCGGCCGGTAGTTCCAGCGGCAGCACGCCCATGCCCACCAGGTTCGACCGGTGGATGCGTTCGAACGACCGGGCCAACACGGCGCGCACGCCGAGCAGCGCCGTGCCCTTGGCCGCCCAGTCGCGTGACGAACCCGAGCCGTACTCGGTGCCCGCCACCACCACCAGCGGCACGCCCTCGGCCCGGTAGCGCTCGGCCGCGTCGTAGATCGACAACTGCTCGCCGCTGGGCAGGTGGCGGGTGACGCCGCCCTCGGTGCCGGGCGCCAATCGGTTGCGCAACCGGATGTTGCCGAACGTGCCCCGCAGCATCACCTCGTGGTTGCCCCGCCGCGAACCGAACGAGTTGAACTCCTCGACCGGCACGCCGTGTGCCTGCAGCCACGCTGCGGCAGGCCCGTCGCGACGGATGGACCCAGCGGGCGAGATGTGGTCGGTGGTGATGCTGTCGCCCAGCAACGCCAGTACCCGGGCCCCGTCGATGTCGCCGGGCGCCACCGGCTCCACCGGCATGTCGTCGAAGTACGGCGGCAGCCGCACATAGGTGGACTCGGGGTCCCACTCGAAGCGCTCGCCGGTGGCGACGTCGAGCGACCGCCACCGCTCGTCGCCTTCGAGCACGGTGGCATAACGCTGCCGGTACATCTCGGTGTCGACGGCGGCGCGCACCACCTCTTCCACTTCGGCCGACGTGGGCCACACGTCGCGCAGGAACACGTCGGTGCCGGGGAACGCCTCGGCGTACGGGTCCCAGTCCATCGTCCCTGCCAGCGCATAGGCGACGACCAACGGCGGCGACGCCAGGTAGTTCATGCGCACGTCGGGGTTGATGCGCCCTTCGAAGTTGCGGTTGCCCGACAGCACCGCAGCCACCGACAGGTCGGCGTCGGCGATGGCCTGCGACAGCTCAGGGGCCAACGGCCCTGAGTTGCCGATGCAGGTGGTGCAGCCGTAGCCGACGAGGTTGAAGCCGAGCTTGTCGAGGTACGGCGTGAGCCCGGCCCGCTCGAAGTAGTCGGTCACCACCCGGCTTCCCGGGGCGAGCGACGCCTTCACCCACGGCTTGCGGTCGATGCCGCGCTCGACGGCCTTCTTGGCCAACAGGCCCGCGGCCACCATCACGTAGGGGTTCGAGGTGTTGGTGCAACTGGTGATGGCGGCGATCACCACCTTGCCGTGGTCGATGCGGTAGGTGGTGCCGTCGGCCAACGTCACCTCGTGGCCGTCGTCGGGTACCACGCCGTTGCCGTGCGGCGGCTCGCCGTTGTCGGGTTCGCCCGTCCCGGTGACGCCGCCCATCGCCGCGGGCGGGTCACTGGCCGGGAACGACAGGGCCGACGCGTGCTCGGGCGTGTCGGCTTCGACGCCGAGGAAGGCGCCCAGCGCTTCGCGGAAGCGGGCCTTCGCCTCGTCGAGCGCCACCCGGTCCTGCGGCCGGCTGGGCCCGGCGATGCTGGGCACCACGGTGCCGAGGTCGAGCTCGATGTGCTCGGAGTACCGGGGCTCGCGGTCGGGCTCGTGCCACAGCCCCTGCTCCTTGGCGTACGCCTCCACCAAGGCCACGCGCTGTTCGTCGCGGCCGGTGAAACGGAGGTAACGCAGGGTCTCGTCGTCGATGGGGAAGATGGCGCACGTCGAGCCGTACTCCGGCGACATGTTGCCGATGGTGGCCCGGTTCTCGACGGGCACCGCACCCACGCCGGGGCCGTAGAACTCAACGAACTTGCCGACCACGCCGTGGCGGCGCAGCAACTCGGTGACGGTGAGCACCAAGTCGGTGGCGGTGGCGCCTTCCCGCAGTTCGCCGTGGAGGCGGAAGCCGACGACCTTGGGCGTGAGCATCGACACCGCTTGGCCGAGCATGGCCGCTTCGGCCTCGATGCCACCGACGCCCCACCCGAGCACGCCGAGCCCGTTGATCATGGTGGTGTGCGAGTCGGTGCCCACCAGGGTGTCGGGATAGGCACGGCCGGCATCGTCGACGAACACCACCCGAGCGAGGTACTCGAGGTTGACCTGGTGGCAGATGCCGGTGTTGGGCGGCACCACCAGCAACCCGTCGAAGGCCTGCTGGCCCCACTTCAGGAACCGGTAGCGCTCCACGTTGCGGCCGAACTCCAGTTCCACGTTGCGCACCACGGCGTCGGCCACGCCCGCCACGTCGACCGAGATCGAATGGTCGATCACCAACTCGGCGGGGACCAGCGGGTTGATGCGGGCGGGGTCGCCGCCGAGGGCCACGACCGCATCGCGCATGGCGGCGAGGTCGACCACGGCGGGGACGCCGGTGAAGTCCTGCATGAGGATGCGGGCGGGGGAGAAGGCCAGCTCCCGGTCGACGGTGGCGGCCGGGTCCCACGCTGCCAGCGCGGCGGCGTCCTCGTCGGCTCCGTTGCGCAACAGGTTCTCCAGGAGCACCTTCAAGGAGAACGGCAACGTGTCGACGTCGCCCAGCGGCCAGATCTCGTAGCGGTCGTCGCCGACCTGCAGGGTTCGGCTCATGACGCGGAACCTACAGGAGGTCAAGCACTTCTTCGTCTCGCTCGGCCAACTGTCGCCCCGCGTCGCGCTGGTCCCGAAACCGCATGCTCTGGCCCTCCTACCCGCCACACTGGGGGGATGCGTCGTTCGTTGCTCGTGGCCCTCACCGCTGTGCTCGTTGCCGTGGGGGCGCCCGCCTCCGCCGGTCCTGCGGTCCACCCAGACAACCGGCCCACGCCGGTGCCGGGCCGCAGCAACGGGCAGTTGCACAGCACCGACCTCATTACCGTCGGCCCCCGGTGCGTGGCCTATCGGCCCGCGGCCACCAGCCTCCACCTGCTGCTCGCCGCCGCCCGCCACGAAGGCGTCGACCTCGCCACCTCCGAGTGCTATCGGCCCTACGACGGCCAAGTGGAGGAGCGTGCCGCCTGGGGCCCGTGCGCGGCGCGGCCGGGGACGTCGATGCACGGATGGGGCAAGGCCGTCGACTTCCGTGACCGGCGCGGCGGCCTCACCTTCTCGTCGCCCGCCTACGCGTGGCTGAAGGCCAACGCCTCCCACTACGGCTGGAACCACCCGGGCTGGGCGCGACCCGGCGGCAGCGGCTGCGACGAGGCGTGGCACTGGGAGTGGGTCGGCGACGGCGGGGTCATGGGCGGCGACCCCGTGCGCGCCGACATCGTGGCGGTGATGACCAAGCCCGGCGGCGGGTGGTGGTCGGTCACCGGACTCGGTGCGGTGACGGCGGCCGACGGCGCTACCGGCCACGGCGGTGCCGAGGGCTTGCCGTTGCAGCGGCTCATGGTGGGCGGCGCGCCCACCCCCGACGGCGGCGGCTACCGCTTGGTGGCGGGTGACGGCGGCGTGTTCACCTACGGCAATGCCAGCTTCCTCGGCAGCATGGGCGGCAAGCCGTTGAACCAGCCCATCGTCGGCATGGCCTCCACCAACACGGGCAACGGCTACTGGCTCGTCGCTTCCGACGGCGGCATCTTCACCTTCGGCGACGCAGCTTTCCTCGGCAGCATGGGCGGCACGCCGCTCAACAAGCCGGTGGTGGGCATGGCGGCGACGCCCAGCGGCAACGGCTACTGGCTGGTGGCATCGGACGGAGGCATCTTCACCTTCGGTGACGCGGGCTTCGCGGGCAGCACGGGCGGTCAGCGCCTCAACAAGCCGGTGGTCGGCATGGCCGCCGCCGGGCCGAGCGCCTACTGGCTGGTGGCGTCCGACGGCGGCATCTTCACCTTCGGCGGCGCGCCCTTCCGGGGCTCGCTCGGTGGGCAGCCCACGGCGCCGGTAGCGGGCATGGCCCCCGCAGGCAGCGGCTACCGCCTGGTGGCCGTGGACGGCACGGTTACGTCGTTCTCATAGGTACCATCGGCACCAGGGCAACCAAGGGGACAACTTTGCTCACGACCTTTGCAACGCGCCTGGTCGGCGCCCGACATGCAACGCCCACCGTGGCGGCGGCAACGGCGACGTTGCTCGTGGCGGGCCTGCTCGCCGCCGTATTGCACGACAAGGACAACACCCGGCTGTCGACCGACAGCACCACGACCACGACGGCCGCCGACCTCACCCACGACACGACGGAGCCGACGACCGACTCGACCGTGGGGCCCCTCGTCGGGCAAACCCCGACAGCACCGCTGACCACCGCCACCACTGCGGCGCCGACGAGCACCACCACGACGGCCTTTGCCCAGCCCACGTGCCTGGGCTCGGCATCGACGATCGACAGTTCGGGGCTCTGGGTGGTCGATGTCGCCGACGGCCGCCTGCGCCGCGTCGTGGCCGAAGGCATCGAGCGCTTCGCCTGGTCACCCGACGGCAAGCGCCTTGCCTACCTGGCCGGGCCGCAGGACGACCGCCGCCTCGTCGTGCTCGACATCGGAGGCGCCAGCCGCACTGTCTACGAAGCGCTGCCGGCGGGGCACTTCGACTGGACGGCCGACAGCAGCACGCTCATGGTGGCCGTTCGAGCCGAGACGACCCACGACCGCATCGTCGCCGTACCCGCTGCGGGCGGCGGGGCGACCGACGTGGTCGACACCACCGCGATCGTCGGCGACCTCGAGGTGCGGCCCGACGGGACCATCGTGTTCACCGACGGCGGCACCCTGGCCATGGTCGATGCCGACGGCTCTGACCGGCGAAACCTCATCGACGCGAGCGCCGGCCGTGCCGTGCACAACATCTCGGTGTCGGGCGACGGCAAGCACGTGGCGTACACGGACAGCAAGAAGTTCGGGGTACTCACTGTCGAGAGCGCGGCGGTGAAGGAACTGGGCGATTCGGAGTCGCCCGGCTTCCCCCTGGCCTGGTCGACGGACGGCACCCGCGTGGCGTTCGTGCCCGTGCAGGGCGGGCGCTTCCTCGGTGCCGCCGCCAGGCCCGACGGCGCCGAGTTGCGGACGGTCGGCACCGGCGGGTCGAGCTTCGGCATGTCACCGAACGGGCGGGAGATAGGTTGGGTCTCGGCCTCGGGGCTGACAGCCACCGACCTGTCGACCGGCAAGGAACGACTGGTGGGCAAGGACCTGCAGCAGCCCACGTGGGCGCCCGACAGCGGCTCGTTGGCCGTCTACGCCAAGGTCGCCAACGAAGCTCGTCCTGCGCTGTGCCTGGTAGGCGTGGGCTCGCGCCGGGTGGCGCAATTCAAGGGCAACGCGTCGCCGTTCTCGGCGCTGGCGTGGTCGCCGTCCGGCGCCACAATCGCCTTCGCCTCGCTGGCCTGAGCTACCACCGCCACGGCCCGTAGACGAGCGGCGGGCGGGCCCGCGGCCCGTCGGTGGGCAACAGCAGCCCGATGGCGTAGAGCAGCCGGTCGATCTCGGCGATGTCGCGCGGCACGCACCTGTCGGCCCGCAGCCACACGAGGTAGTGGGCCAGCTCGTACTGCGACACCGCGCCGCGCAGGCGCTTGGCCCATCGTCGGTCGAGGGACGCCGCCAGGGTCATTGCCCGCGCCCTGACCTGCTCGGGCGAGAGCGAGCGGCGCTCGGCTTCGGGCAGCGGCGTGCCGTCGACCAGGCACGCCTGCGACCGCTCCAACCGGGTCATGCCCTCCCACATCGCCGACCCGCTGCGCCCCGGCCGTCCGCCGCCGACGAGCACGCGGCCGCACGTGGGGCAGTGCCATGCGCCTTCGGGCCACGGGCTGGGCACAAGAGGAGACCACATGCGGCACCACCAACGAGGCATCACCGCACAAGTTCCCTCCTGACGCCGATGTCAGTCGGCCCGCCTATCGTGCGGGCATGGCGATGAACGTCAAGCCGATCGCAACGCTCGACGAGCGCATAAACGACATCCGCATGCGCACGGCGGAGATTGTCAACAACGACATCCTCCCCAATGAAGCGGCGCTGTGGGGACGCAGTCGTGACCGCGAGGCCGCCCGCGAGCTGCGTGAGGACATCAAGCAAAAGGTCAAGAAAGCAGGCCTGTGGGCACCCCACCTGCCCCAGGAGTACGGCGGCATGGGCCTCGACTTCCTGGCCCATGCCTACATGAACGAAATCCTCGCCTACGCCATCGGCGCGGCGAAGTTGTTCGGGGTGGTCGCGCCCAACAGCGGCAACCAGAAGATCCTCGTGAAGTACGGCACCGACGAGCAGAAAGAGCGCTGGTTGCTGCCGCTCATCGACGGGACCATGGAGTCGGGCTTTTCCATGACCGAGCCGCACAACCCCGGCTCCGATCCCCGCTCGCTCGACACCTCGGCCACCAGCGACGGTGACTCCTGGGTGATCAACGGCCACAAGTGGTTCACCTCCAACGGATTGGAGGCCGACTTCTTCATCGTCATGGCCCGGGTCAGCGACACCGGTTCCATGGCGCAGTTCATCGTCCCCACCGACACGCCGGGCGTGACAATCGTGCGGGGCATCGGCATCTGGGGCCGCGACACCTCCGACCACTGCGAGGTGAAGTACACAAACGTGCGCATCCCCGTGGAGAACATGCTGGGCCATGCGGGCCAAGGCCACGAAGCGGCCCAGGACCGCTTGGGCGCGGGGCGCATCTACCACTGCATGAACTCGGTGGGGCAGATGTGGCGGGCCTTCGACCTTATGGTCGAGCGGGCCGAGACGCGCCAGGTGCACGGCGGGCCGTTGAAGGACAAGCAGTTCGTGCAGGGCTTCATCGCCGACAGCTACATCGACATCCAGGCGGCCCGGCTCATGACCATCCACGCCGCGGAGAAGATCGACCAGAACGACAAGGCCGCTCGCACCGACATCTCCGCCATCAAGGTGTTCGTGCCTGCCGCCTACCACCGGGTGGTCGACCGGGCCATCCAGGTGTGGGGCGCGGCGGGCGTGTCGAACGACCTCCCGCTGGCGGGCATGTACCTCGGCGCCCGCACCTTGCGGCTGGCCGACGGCCCCGACGAGGTGCACAAGATCCTCATCGCCAAGACGGTGCTCGGCAGCTACGCCAAGGGCGAGAGCTGGGACTTCGGGAACTGA
The DNA here is from genome assembly GCA_035536915.1 of Acidimicrobiales bacterium. Lineage (NCBI taxonomy): Bacteria > Bacillati > Actinomycetota > Acidimicrobiia > Acidimicrobiales > Acidimicrobiales bacterium. The sequence continues at coordinate 35,015 of DATLNE010000014.1, read as the reverse complement.
CATGACGCTCGGCTACGACGACGCCGTCGCCCAGGTCACAGGACCGGGACAGTGGTTCGAGACAGACGAGCTCGGCCTCGGCGGCATCTCCTGCACGGTGTTCAAGCACGCCCCCCGATCGCTGCGCGACATCTTCGACCTGTCGCGCTCGCGGGGCGACGCCACCTTTCTCGTCTACGAGGACGAGCGGTGGAGCTTCGCCGACGTCATGGCCCATGTCGACGCAGTGGGCGCCGCGCTGGTCGAGCACTACGGCATCGGCAAGGGTGACCGCGTTGCCCTCGGCATGCGCAACTACCCCGAGTGGATCATCGCCTACGCGGCGATCCTGTCGGTGGGCGCCGTGGTGGTCTCGCTCAACGCTTGGTGGACCGAGGACGAGCTCCACTACGCGCTCGACGACTCCGGCGCCTCTTTGTTGGTCGCCGACGCCGAACGGGCAGAACGGGCCGCCGGGTTCGGCGTGCGCGTGCTCGGCGTGCGCCACGCCGCGTCGGGCGACCGCTGGGACGACGTGGTCCTGCCCCGCCTGGGGCAACCGCTTCCCGCCGTCGACATCGACCCCGACGACGACGCCACCATCCTCTACACCTCGGGCACGACGGGCCGGCCCAAGGGCGCGGTCTCGACCCATCGAGCGGTGCTCCAGGCCCTCATGGGCTTCGGTTGTCGTGCCGCCGTCGACCGCCTGCGCCGCGAGTCCGACGGCGCGCCGCCACCGAGCGACCCGTCGGCCTTCATCCTCATCGTGCCGCTGTTCCACGTCACGGGTTGCGTCGCCGTCATGCTGTCGTGCTTCGCCGCCGGCGTGAAGCTGGTGATCATGTACAAGTGGGACCCCGAGCGGGCCTTGGAGCTCATCGAGCGGGAGCGGGTCACCAACTTCGTGGGCGTGCCCACCCAGAGCTGGGACCTGCTGGAGTCGCCCCGTTTTGCCGACTTCGACACCTCGTCACTCGTCAGCGTGGGCGGCGGGGGCGCCCCTGCGCCGCCCGAGTTGGTGAAGCGGGTGGCGGGCAGCTTCAAGAAGGCGGGGCCGGGCATCGGCTACGGCATGACCGAGACCAACGCCTACGGCCCGCAGAACGGCGGCGCCGACTACGTGAGCCACCCCACGAGCACCGGGCGCGTCACGCCCATCCTCCAAGTCGACGTGCGCGACCCCGACGGCCGCCCCGTGCCCCGGGGCGAGCGCGGCGAGATCTGGTTCAAGGGGCCCAACCTCATCCGCGGCTATTGGAACAAGCCCGAGGCCACGGCCGAGACCATCGTCGACGGGTGGTTGCGCACCGGCGACATCGGCCGGGTCGACGACGACGGCTTCGTCTACGTCGAGGACCGGGCCAAGGACATGGTGCTGCGCGGCGGCGAGAACGTGTACTGCGCCGAGGTCGAAGCCGCCATCTACGAGCACCCGGCGGTCTACGAAGCGGCCGTGCTCGGCGTGCCGCACGAACGCTTGGGCGAAGAGGTGGCCGCCGTCGTCTATGTGCGTCCCGGCCACGAACTCACTGCGGAAGAGTTGCAGGAGCACGTGCGGGCTCGTTTGGCGCCGTTCAAGGTCCCCACCCGCGTGCAGGTGCGCAACGAGCAACTGCCGCGCAACCCGGCGGGCAAGATCCTCAAGCGCGAGCTGCGCGACAGCTTCGTCTAGCGGCGAGGCAGGCGCAGCACGAAGGTGGCGCCGGGCGGGCCGTCGTCGAGCAGCACGACGTCGCCGCCGTGGGCACGGGCCAGGCCGCGTGAGATGTAGAGGCCGAGGCCCATGCCTTTGGCACCGGCGTCGAGGCGGCTGAAGCGGTGGAACAGCTCGGAGCGGCGTTCGGGCGCCACCCCGGGGCCTTCGTCGCGCACGCTCACCTCGACGGAGGTGTCGTTGGCGGCTACCCGCACGGTTATCAGCCCGTCGTGGGGCGAGAACTTGGCGGCGTTGGTGACGAGGTTCGTGACGATCTGGCGCACTCGCACCGGGTCGATCGACACCACCATCGACGCCGGTGCTTCCACTCGCACCGGATGGCCGTCCGTGACCACGGCCAGGTCCTGCACGGCATCGCGTACGAGGACGACGAGGTCGATGGCAGAGCGCTCCAACGCCAGCGCGTCGGCCTCCAGCCGGCGGGCGTCTGTGACCGTCTGCAGCAGCGCCCCGAGGTGGCGGGTGCTGCGCCTGATGCTGGCCGCGTGCTCGCGGATCTGCTCGGGGCGGAAGACCTCGGGCTTGCGTTCGAGCAACGAGGCAAGGCCCTCGATGACGGCCAGCGGGCTGAGCAGTTCATGGTTCACCAGGGCCAGCTCTTCCGGGCCCCACATCGGTGGCGCCTGCTCGCCAGGCGCAGGGTCGTCGACGACGGTCGGGACGTCGGCGGGCGTCTCCCGGAAGCCGCAGATGCGACGTAGCTCGCTGACCAACTGCCCGGGCGGGGTGCCCTTCTCCAGGTACGCGTCGGCACCCGCTCGTAACGCCTCGTCGGCCATCTGGCTGGCGTTGAACCCCGAGAGCACGACGATCTTGGCGTGGGGGACGGCGGTTCGCAGGCCGGGGAGGGCTTCGAGCCCGTCCATGACCGGCATGGCCAGGTCGAGCAGCACGACGTCAGGGCGATGGAGGCTCGCCATCTCGATGGCTTCGCTGCCGTTGCCCGCTTCGGCCACCACCTCGAAGTCGTCGTGGCGCGACAGCACCAAGCGCAGCAACGTGCGGATGTCGGGCGTGTCGTCGGCCAGCAGCACCCGCGCCGCCATCGTCGAGGCCATGGCGTCGATCACGACTTGCCCACGTGCGCCGGAGCCCGGCGCCGAAGGTCGCCCGGCCCGAGTCGGAACTCCTCTTCCGTGTCGCCCAACAGGTCGGAGATGATGGTGCGGGCCGACGCCAGCGCTTGTTCCAGTGCCTCGGCCGAGCGGCCCCGTTCGTCGAGCTCGAGCGCCAGCTTGGCCACCGACAGGCCCTGCACGATCTCGTCGTTGATCTCCAAGGCACGGCGTTGCCGTTCCTTCATGTCGTCGAACAGGGCGGCGCCGCGCATGAGCGGGCCGTAGGTCGAGCGCAGCGACCAGTACCAGATGCCGACGAAGGCGCTCAGCACGTCCCAACTCGCTTGGTGCCAGTCGAAGGCGTCACGCAGCGAGAGGCCGTGGTGCGCCTCCATGCCGAGGGCGGGCAGGAGCATGTGCAGGCTGTGGCCGCCGTGGTGCACGGCGCAGGTGAAGAAAATGGCGACGGTGGCCGTGCCGAGCCGGTTGGAGGGCACCTGGCGGGTGCGCAACAGGGGGATCAGCAGGGCGAGCGCGATCCCGACGTAGGAGACCGCCACCACTGCGTTCGCCGCCACGCCGATCTGCCACCACACAGCCAAGCTCCTTCCGCCTCCTGCACTTACTGCTTCGGCAGGCGCGTGTCGAAGATGAGCGCAGCGCAGAATCATCAGGAAACGGGTCACGTTGCGCCCCTTTGCAGCCGATGTAGTCCCCGATGGCTGAGACGGGATGGCGCGCGCAGCGGGCCCTGTCGGCATGCTGACCGCAGGGGTCGACGCCCCGAGCAAGACGCGGGTTGTCATCGCCGACGACACTGCGGACGTGCGCGCCCTGTTGCGCTACACCCTCGAGCTCGACGGCCGTTTCCAAGTGGTCGGCCAAGCGGCCGACGGGTTGGAGGCCATCGCCATGGTGGCCAGCGAGAAGCCCGATGCCGTGGTCCTTGACCTCGCTATGCCCGTTATGGACGGGTTGCAGGCGATTTCCGGCATCCTCCAGGCCTCGCCTGCTACCAAGATCGTGGTGCTGTCGGGCTTCGAAGCCGAGCACATGGCCCACGACGCCATCGCCCGCGGCGCCCATGTGTACCTGGAGAAGGGTGCCACCTTCAGCGAGATGACCACCGTGCTGGCCGAGCTGTGCCCCCCGTGGCGGGCGGGCGCCCGCCCGGAGCCGCAACCAGTGCATCCCTTGCCCGCCGTCGACGTGGCCGAGCTCATGGCCGACGACGACGGGTCGACGGGTGGGCCGCGGGCCGAGCCGATGCTCCGGGTGGACGAATCGACGTCGCCCGCCGACGAAGGCGTGGACGCCACGCGTTCGTTGCGGGAGCGGGAAGCGGCCATGCGCTTGGCCCGGTGGGTCGGCGTGTTGTTCAGCGCCGTCCAGTTCGTCCTGTATGTGCCGCCGCCCGGCGTGTCGGTGCCGTTCCCCAAGTTCCCCGCCGCCGCTGCCGTCATGGGCCTGCTGGTGGCCATGAACCTGGTATCGCTTCGCTTCGAGAAATCGTCTTCGCCGCGCACCTTGGTGCGGTTGGGCACGGTCGGCTTGGTGGTGGACGCCGCCGTGGTGATGTCGCTCGTGTGGCTGTTCACCTTCGACACCACCTCGGCCTTGTGGGCCTTATTGGTCATCCCCGCCATGGAAGGGGCCATCCGTGCGCAGCTGCGCGGTGCGCTCATCACGTGGGCGGCCACGAGCGTGGCCTACATCCTGCGTGACGTGTGGGGGGCGGCGACCTACGAAGGCCAGTCGGTGATGGTCGAGTCGTGGACGTACCGGCTCGGCATCGTCCTGCTGGTCGCCCTGACGACGGGTCACCTGGCCCGCAGCTACGCCACCCACGCCGAGCAGCACCGCCAGGCACGGGCCGAGTCGGAGCACCGGGCGGGATTGCTGCAGTTGGTGGCCGCCGCGGGCCGGGCCATGGGCTCGCTGGAAGCCGACCGGTTGCTCGACTCGGTGGTCGACGCTTCATTGGCCTTGGGCTTCGACGGGGTCGAGCTCTGCGTATTCGACGAGCCCACCTCGACGTGGTTCAGCACGCGGCGACGAGGGCTGCCCGAGGCAGTGGGCACCGAACGCCAGCCCATCGCCGCCGGGCTGGCCGGGGCCATGCGGGCTCGCCGCGAGACCGTCGTGATCGACGACTACTCGTCGTGGGAGGGCGGGCTGGCCGACTGCCGGGCGGCGGGGTTCCGGGCCACGGTGGCGACGCCCATCCGGGTGAGCGACGAGGTGGTCGCTGCGCTGGTCGTGTCGTCGCGCAGCATCGAGCCGGTGGGCCACCACGAGATCGAGTGCTTGGAGCTGTTGGCGGCGCAGGCCGGCATCGGGCTGGCCAACGTGCGGCTGTTGGAGCAGGTGCGCCACCAGGCCATGCACGACGCACTGACCGGGCTGCCCAACCAGTTGCTGTTCGAGGACCGGGTGGCGCAAGCGCTGGCCCAGAGCGGACGGTCGGGCGAGCGGGTGGCCGTCCTGTTCATCGACCTCGACCGGTTCAAGAAGGTCAACGACTCGCTGGGCCACGACTTCGGCAACGAACTGCTCAAGCAGGTGTCGGGGCGCATGCTCGGCGCCGTGCGCAAGGGCGACACCGTGGCCCGCATGGGCGGCGACGAGTTCACCTTGTTGCTGCCCGGCATCCATCGTGACGAGGACGCCACGATCATCGCGGGCAAGATCCTCGAAGGGTTTCGCATGCCGTTCACGGTGGGGGAGAACGAACTGTTCATGACCCCGTCGGTGGGCATCGCCCTGTACCCCAGCGACGGGCTGCGCTACGAGACGTTGCTGAAGCACGCCGACATCGCCATGTACCGGGCCAAGGCTCGGGGCGGTAACAGCTACGAGCTGTACGGGCCGCGGGCGGGCGACGGTGCGTACCCCCGCTTGGCGTTGGAGGCCGACCTCCACAACGCCATCGAGCACGACGAGCTGCGGGTGGCGTACCAGCCCATCGTCGAGTTGACGTCGGGCGCCGTAGTCGGCGTCGAGGCGCTGGTGCGGTGGCAGCACCATTCGCTCGGCATCATCCGCCCCGACGAGTTCATCCCGCTGGCCGAAGAGGTCGGCTTGGTGGTTGCCGTCGACACGTGGGTGCTGCAAACGGCGTGCTTGCAGGCGCAGGCGTGGGAGCGCGAGGGCCTGCCGTCGCTGCGCATCTCCGTCAACATGTCGGGCCGCCACCTCCAGCACCCGCGCATGGCGGTGACGGTGATCGAGGCCATGCGGGCGGCGGGGCTCGACCCGTCGCGGCTGGAGCTGGAAGTGACGGAGAGCGTGGCCGTCGATGAGGTGGGCGACACCCGGGAGAAGCTCGACGGGCTGCGGGGGCTCGGGGTGTCGGTGGCCATCGACGACTTCGGCACCGGCTACTCCATGCTGAGCCGGCTGCGGCAGTTCCCGCTCGACACGCTCAAGATCGACCGGTCGTTCGTCAACGAGATCGCCCACGCCGACGACGAGGCGCCCATCGTGGCGGCCACCATCGCCATGGCCCACTCGCTCGGGTTGCGAGTGGTGGCCGAAGGCGTGGAGACGGAGGAGCAGCTTTCCTTCCTGCGCCGCCACGGCTGCGAACTGGCGCAGGGCTACCTGCTGGGCCGCCCCATGGCGGCCGATGCCCTGGCTGCCGCCGTGGCGTCGACGGCAGCAGGCTCGTCGCTCACCGCCTGAACTGAACTGCCAGTTGTGCGCACCCTGGTGTGCACAACTGGCAGTTCAGTGAGAGTCAGGGGCCGCCGGCGCTGGGGTCGGGGGAGGACTCGCGGTCTTCGGGGATGTCGTCGTGGGGTGTGGAGGCGGAGCCGCCACGCACGGGGTCGGCTTCCAGCACGTCCTTGAACCCCGCAGGGCCTTCGCCGAGGCGGGCCTCGCCTCGGTCGCCGCCGGTGGAGCCGTCCTGCTGCACCTCGGCCTGGGTGTCGGTGCCGTCGCCGCCCACGGGGTCGGCGGGCGCATCCGAGCGGGGGGACTCGCCGGGCGCCGGGCCGGTCGGGGGCGCATCGGGGTCGGGCCACTCGCCGCCGCCCGCCTCGCCGCCGGGCCCAACCGGCTGTTGCTCCAGGTCGACTTCGTTCACGTCGTCGTCGGGCATGCAGCCATCGTCCCCGCTAGGCGGGCACCTCGAACCACACCTTCTTGCCGCCGAGCACGGGGTCGACCCCCCACCGGTCGGCGACGGCGTTGAGCACGCCCATCCCGCGCCCACCCAATGCGTCGTCGCGGGCGTCGCGGTGCACGGGCAGCCGTTCGTCGAAGTCGATCACCTCGATGCGCACCACGCCCCGCGCCAGGCGCACGATCAGCTCGAAGTCGGTGCGGGCGTGCAGGATGGCGTTGGTCACCAGCTCGTTGGCGGCCAGCAGGACGACCTCGACCACCTCGTCGCAGCGCCAGTCCTCGAGCACGTCCCGGAGGAACCGACGAGCGGCGCGCGCGCTCGACGCGTCGGCGCGCAACGTCGTGCGGTCCTGCAGTACCTCGTCCACAAGCGTCCGGGCAGGCAGCCTGGCCTCCGACTCCCTCCTCCCCGAGCGGGAACAAAAGTATGCGCGGCCTCCCGCTCGGGTAGACCGTGCTGCATGGAAATTTGGCCCGGGGACCCCTTCCCTCTCGGCGCGACCTACGACGGCGCGGGCACCAACTTCTCGTTGTTCTCGGAAGTGGCAGAACGAGTCGAGCTGTGCCTCTTCGACGACGACGGCACGGAGACCCGGGTGGAGCTCCCGGAGATGACGGCGTTCTGCTGGCACGGCTACCTGCCCAACGTCGGCCCCGGCCGCCGCTACGGCTTCCGGGTGTACGGCCCCTACGACCCCGCCAACGGCGCCCGCTGCAACCCCTCCAAGCTGCTGCTCGACCCCTACGCCACGGCCGTGGAGGGCGACATCGACTGGGGCGAGGCTCTGTTCAGCTACCGCTTCGGCGAGCCTGACGGCCCCGTCAACGACCTCGACAGCGCGCCCCACATGCCCAAGGCCGTGGTCACCAGCCCGTACTTCGACTGGACCGACGACCGTCGTCCCAAGCGCCCGTGGCACGAGACGATCGTCTACGAGGTGCACGTCAAGGGCTTCACCGCCCGTCACCCCGACATCCCCGAGGAACTGCGGGGCACCTACGCGGGCCTGGCCCATCCCGTGGCCATCGACTACCTGCAGAACCTGGGCGTCACCGCCGTCGAGCTTCTACCGGTCCACCAGTTCGTGCAGGACTCGCACCTGACAGAGAAGGGCCTGCGCAACTACTGGGGCTACAACTCCATCGGCTACCTGGCCCCCCACAACGACTACTCGTCGTCGGGCCAGCGCGGCGAGCAGGTGCAGGAGTTCAAGCAGATGGTGAAGCACCTGCACGACGCGGGCATCGAGGTCATCCTCGACGTCGTCTACAACCACACCGCCGAGGGCAACCACCTCGGCCCGGTGCTGAGCTTCAAGGGCATCGACAACGCCACCTACTACCGGTTGGTCGACAAGGACAAGCGCTTCTACTACGACACGACCGGCACGGGGAACAGCCTCAACGTCCGCCACCCCCATGTGCTGCAGCTCATCATGGACTCGCTGCGCTACTGGGTGTTGGAGATGCACGTCGACGGCTTCCGCTTCGACCTGGCGGCCACCCTGGCCCGCCAGTTCCACGAGGTCGACCGCCTGTCGGCGTTCTTCGACCTCATCCAGCAGGACCCCGTCGTCAGCCAGGTCAAGCTCATCGCCGAGCCGTGGGACATCGGCGAAGGCGGCTACCAAGTGGGCAACTTCCCGCCGCTGTGGTCGGAGTGGAACGGTAAGTACCGCGACTGCATCCGCGACTACTGGCGGGGCGAGGAACAGGGCTTGTCGGAGTTCGCCTACCGACTCACCGGCAGCTCGGACCTCTACGAGAACGACGGGCGCCGCCCCTACGCCTCGATCAACTTCGTGACCGCCCACGACGGCTTCACCCTGCGCGACCTCGTCTCCTATAACGAGAAGCACAACGACGCCAACGGCGAGGACAACAACGACGGCGAGAGCCACAACCGCTCGTGGAACTGCGGAGTCGAAGGGCCGACCGACGACCCCGCCGTCAACGAACTGCGGGCCAAGCAGCAGCGCAACTACCTGGCCACGACGTTCCTGTCGCAGGGCATCCCCATGCTGCTGGGCGGCGACGAGATGGGCCGCACCCAGCACGGCAACAACAACGCCTACTGCCAGGACAACGAGATCTCCTGGTTCGACTGGGAGAACCAGGACGGCGAGCTCATCGCCTTCACCCAGCGCCTCGTCGACCTGCGCAAGCGCCACCCGATCTTCCGCCGCCGCCGGTGGTTCCAGGGCCGCAGGCTGCACGGCGAGGACGTGGCCGACATCGCCTGGTTCCGCCCCGACGGCACCGAGATGAACGAGGACGACTGGGAGTCGGGCTTCGCCAAGTCGCTGGCCGTGTTCCTCAACGGCGACGCCATCCCCACCCGCGACCCGAGGGGCCAGCGCATCGTCGACGACAGCTTCCTGCTGCTGTTCAACGCCTACCACGAGAACCTCGACTTCGCCCTGCCCCCTGCCCCGTACGGCGAGGGGTGGATCAAGGTGCTCGACACCGCTGACACCTTCAGCGAGGGCGACCAGTACAAGGCGGGCGACCAGGTGAACACCACCGCCCGCAGCCTCGCCGTGCTCCGCCGTGTCGGCTGACCCCCGGGCCACCTACCGGCTGCAGTTCACGCCGGAGTTCACCTTCGACGCCGCCGCCGCGGTGGCCGACTACCTCGCCGCGCTGGGGGTCAGCCACCTCTACGCCTCGCCCTACCTGCAGGCTGCTCCCGGCAGTACCCACGGCTACGACGTGGTCGACCACCACCGGGCCAACGGCGAGCTGGGCGGCGAGGAAGGGCACGCCCGGCTGTGCGCGGCCCTGCGCCGGGCCGGCCTGGGCCAGGTACTCGACATCGTGCCCAACCACATGGCCATCGGCACCCCCGAGAACGGCTGGTGGTGGGACGTGCTGGAGAACGGCCCGTCGAGCGTCTACGCCTCCTACTTCGACGTCGACTGGGACCCGCCGGAGTCGAAGCTGCGCAACACCGTCCTGCTCCCGGTGCTGGGCGACCACTACGGCCGCGTCTTGGAGGCGGGGGAGCTGGCGCTGCGGCGTGAAGGCGGCTCGTTCACCGTCCACTATTACGACAACCTTTGGCCGGTGGCGCCCCGCTCGCTCGACACGCTGCTGGCGACTGCAGCCGAGCGGTGCGAGAGCGACGAACTGGAGTCGATCGCCGCCGCCCTGGGCCGCCTGCCCCACGCGGCGTCGACCGATCCCGACAGCGTGCGCGAGCGCCATCGCGACAAGGAGGTGCTGCGGTCGCGCCTGGCGCAGTTGTGCGAGGAACAGCCCGAGGTGGCGGCCGCCGTCGATGTCGTCGTGGCCGAGGCGAACGGCGACCCCGACGCCCTTGACGCCTTGCTCGACCGGCAGAACTACCGGCTGGCCTTCTGGCGCACCGCGGGGCGCGAGCTCGACTACCGCCGCTTCTTCGACATCAACACCCTCATCGGGTTGCGCATCGAGGACCCCGACGTCTTCGCCGACACCCACCAGCGCATCCTCGAATGGGTGCACGAGGGCGTAGTCGACGGCCTGCGCATCGACCACCCCGACGGGCTGCGCGACCCGTCCGGCTACCTCGACCGCCTGGCCGAGGCCACCGGCGGCGTGTGGGTGGTGGTCGAGAAGATCCTCGAGCACGGCGAGCGCCTGCCCTCGGCGTGGGCGACCGCGGGCACCACCGGCTACGACTTCTTGAACCTGCTCGGCGGCCTGTTCGTCGACCCGGCGGGGGAGCGGGCGCTGACCGGCTTGTACGAGGAGCTCACCGGACAGCCCACCGACTGGCCGGGCATCGTGGTCGACAAGAAGCTGCTGGTGCTGCGTGACGTGCTGGCCGCCGACGTCATCCGCCTCACCAACCTGCTCGTGGCCGTGTGCGAACGCCACCGGCGCTACCGCGACTACACCCGCAACGAGCTGCACGACGTGTTGCGGGAGGTGGCCGCCTCCTTCCCCGTCTACCGCACCTACGTGCCCCCTGCGGGCGACGACGACCGGCGCTTCATCGAGACGGCAGCCGCCGACGTGGCTCGCCGCCGGCCCGACATCGACGCCGACTTGCTCGACTTCGTACGCCGCCTGTTGCTGGGCGAGATGGACGGCGAGGCCGAGCGCGAGCTGGTGGCCCGCTTCCAACAGTTGACCGGGCCGGTCATGGCCAAGGGCGTGGAGGACACGGCGTTCTACACGTACAACCGCCTGGTCTCCCTTAATGAGGTGGGCGGCGACCCCGGCCACTTCGGCACGTCGGTCGAGGAGTTTCACGCCGCCTGCACGGAGGCGCAGCGGCAGTGGCCTGCCGCCATGCTGGCCACCTCCACCCACGACACCAAACGCAGCGAGGACGTGCGGTCGCGCATCTCGCTGCTCTCCGAGATCCCCGACGAGTGGGCGGGCTTCGCCGTGCGCTGGGTGAAGGACGGCCCCGTCGACGCCAACGCCCAGTACCTGTTGCTCCAGGTGCTGGTGGGGGCTTGGCCCCTCGACCCCGACCGGGCCGTGGCCTACATGGAGAAGGCGTCGAAGGAGGCCAAGGAGCACACGTCGTGGATCGATCCCGACCCCGCCTACGACGAGGCGCTCACACGCCACGTGCGCGAACTGCTGGCCGACGAGCGCTTCCAGGGCGAGCTGGCCGCCTTCGTTGCGCCGCTGGTCGAAATCGGGCGGGTGACGTCGCTGGCCCAGACGCTGATCAAGCTGACGGCCCCCGGCGTGCCCGACATCTACCAGGGCCAGGAGCTGTGGGACCTCAGCCTGGTCGACCCCGACAACCGCAGGCCGGTCGACTACGAGCAGCGCCGCCGCCTCCTGGCCGAGCTCGACGACCTCAAGGTCGACGAGGTGATCGGGCGCAGCGACGACGGGCTGCCCAAGCTGCTCGTGGTCAAGGAGGCGCTGGCGTTGCGGGCGCGGCGGCCCGACGCCTTCGGACGCCAGTCGACCTATCGCCCGCTGCCCGTCGGTGGCGACAAGGCCGAGCACGCGGTGGCCTTCGCACGCGGTGACGAGGCGGTGACGGTGGCGCCCCGTTTGGTGCTGCGGCTCGACGGGCAATGGGCAGAGACTGCGGTCGAGCTTCCCGACGGCCGCTGGACGAACGTGTTCACGGGTGAGGAGCACTCGGGCGGGCCGGTCGAGCTGGCCGACCTGCTCCGCTCTTTCCCCGTGGCCCTACTGGAGCACGTCCCGAGTACATAGCCGGCGATTTTCGCCGGCTATGTACTCGGGACCGGAGGTGGTATGCATCGGTTCGAGGTGTGGGCACCGGCGGCGACGCGGGTGGATGTCGAAGTCGGCGGTCGGCGGGTGCCGATGGAGCCGCAGGCGGGCGGCTGGTTCGCGGCCGAGGTCGACGACGCCGGGCCGGGCGTGGCCTACGCGTTCTCCGTCGACGGCGCGGAGCCGGTGCCCGACCCCCGCTCGCCGTCGCAGCCCGAGGGCGTGTTCGGCCCGTCGGTGATCGTCGACCACGACGCCTTCCCCTGGACCGACACAGGCTGGCGGGGCATCCACCTGCCCAGCGCGGTGGTCTACGAGCTGCACGTCGGCACCTTCACCTCGGAGGGCACCTTCGAGGCCGTCATCGAGAAGCTCGACCACCTGGTCGAACTGGGCGTCACCGCCGTCGAGCTCCTGCCCGTCAACGAGTTCTCCGGCACACGAGGCTGGGGCTACGACGGCGTCGACCTCTACGCCCCCCACCACCACTACGGCGGCCCCGAGGGGCTCAAGCTGCTGGTCGACGCCTGCCACCACCGAGGCCTGGGCGTCATCGTCGACGTCGTCTACAACCACCTCGGCCCGGCCGGGAACTTCCTCGGCACATTCGGCCCCTACTTCACCGATCGCTACAACACCCCGTGGGGCGACGCCGTGAACCTCGACGGCGCGGGCTCCGACGAGGTGCGCACCTTCTTCGTCGACAACGCCCTCATGTTGCTGCGCGACTACCACTTCGACGCCCTGCGCATCGACGCCGTGCACGCCTTGCTCGACACCTCGGCCATGCACCTGCTGGAGGAGATGGCCCTGGCCGTCGAAGCCCTGTCGACCCGCCTGGGCCGCCCCCTGTTCCTCATCGCCGAGAGCGACCTCAACGACCCCCGAGTGGTGCAGCGCCGCGAGGCGGGCGGCTACGGCATCGACGCCCAGTGGAGCGACGACTTCCACCACGCCCTGCACACCGTGCTCACCGGCGAGCGCTCGGGCTACTACAGCGAGTTCGGCTCGATGGCCCAGTTGGCCACCGCCCTGCGCCAGGCCTTCGTCTATGCGGGCACCCACTCCGAGCACCGCAACCGCCGCCACGGCCGCCTCGACCCCCGCCTGCCCGGCCACCGCTTCCTCGGCTACCTCCAGAACCACGACCAAGTGGGCAACCGAGCCCTAGGGGAGCGGTCGTCGATGCTCATGCCCCCGGAGCGGCTAAAAGTGGCGGCCGCGCTGGTGCTCACGGCCCCGTTCGTGCCGATGCTGTTCCAAGGCGAGGAGTGGGGCGCGACCACGCCGTTCCTCTACTTCACCGACCACGACGACGCCGACCTCGGCGCCGCCGTGAGCGAAGGGCGGCGCTCGGAGTTCGCCTCGTTCGGCTGGAAGCCCGACGACGTTCCCGACCCCCAGGACCCCGCCACCTTCCAACGCTCCAAGCTCGACTGGTCGACAGCCGACGACGACCTGCTCGACTGGCACCGCGGCCTCATCGCCCTGCGGCGAAGCGTTCCCGGCCTGCTCGACTACCGCCTCGATGCCGTGGACGTCGACTACGACGAGGTTGCCCGCTGGTTGGTGCTGCGCCGTCCCGGCGTGACGGTGGCCTGCAACGTGGGCGACTCCGCCGTCGACGTGGCCGCTGCCGGCGACGTGGTGCTCAGCGCGGGCGAGGTGAAGGCGGGAGACGGCACCGTCCACCTGCCGCCCGACAGCGTGGCAATTCTGGTTCACGGGTAAGGAGGCGCCATGTCGAACGACGATCTCGACCTGGAAGCCGAGGGCATCCCTGCCATCGAGGACGCGCCCCCCGGCCTGGAGGACGACTACAACCAGTTCGAGGGCATGATGCCGCCCCGCGACCACCCTGTGGCCGCCGAAGAGTTCGGCATCACCGCCGAGGAGGAGCGCCTCCAAGAGCCGCTGGCCGAACGGGTGCTGCGGGAGGAGCCCGACGTGATGGCCGACACCCTCGACGACGATTCGGTGGGCCGGCTCGTCGAGCCCGACCAAGGCGTGGCCGGCCTCGACTCCGAGCGCGACGCCATCGCTTCCGAGGCGTTCGGCGACACCGACGCCCTGTCGGCCGAAGAGGCCGCCATGCACATCACCGACCTGCCGTAGATGGCCCGCAACGAATCCGACTTCGAAGGCGCCACCCCGCAGGACGTGTGGGCGGTCATCACCGACCCCCACGCCTACCCGGGCTGGGTGGTCGGCGCCCGTCGCATCCGCGCCGTCGACGACGGCTGGCCCCAACCGGGCACCGCTTTCCACCACGAGGTGGGGGCATGGCCGCTGCGCGTCAAGGACAACACCAAGGTCCGGGAGATCGTCGAGCCCACCCGCCTGGTGCTCGAGGCCCGGGCCCGCCCGGCGGGCGTGGCCGCGGTGACGATCCTGCTGGAGGACCGGGGCGCCGAGGGCACGCACGTGGTGCTGCTGGAAGAGGTTGTTGCCGGGCCCGCCAAGCTGGTGCCCACGCCGGTCATGGACGTCCTGACCAAGGCCCGCAACGCCGAGTCGTTGCGGCGGTTGCGCAAGCTCGTCGACGAGCGCCGGGCAGCCGACGCTCGCCCCACCTGAGCCCCGTGCACGACGCCGTTGTGGTGGGCGGCGGGCCCGCGGGCCTGAGTGCCGGACTGTGGCTGGCCCGCTACCAGCGCCACGTCGTCGTGCTCGACAGCGGCGAGCACCGCAACCGCTGGGTCGACGACGCCCACGGCTACCTGGGCTCCGACCCCATGAACCCCGCGCACTTCCTGGAGCAGGCCCGTGAGGACCTGTTGCGCTACCCCGAGGCCGAGGTCTGCGCCGCCCGTGCCACCTCGGCCCGGCGGGAGGACGACGGCACCTTCACCCTCGACCTGGAGGACGGCGAGCCGTTGCGGGCCAAGCGGGTGGTGCTGGCCACCGGCGTGCGCGACGTGTTCCCCGAGGTGGAGAACTTCTTCGAGCACTACGGCGCCTCGGTCTTCCACTGCCCGACTTGCGACGGCTACGAGTCCCGCAACCAGACGGTGGTGGCCTTCGGCTGGAGCGAGCAGGTGGTGGGCTTCACCCTGACCCTCCTGGGCTGGGCGGCGTCGGTCACCGTGGTCACCGACGGCCGCCGCTTCGAAGGCGACGCCTGGCACCGGGAGCGGTTGGCCGCCCAAGGGGTGCGGGTGCTGGAGGACGACGCCGTCGAGCTGCTGGGCACCCGCGGCGACCTGCAGGGCGTTCGCATGCGCAGCGGCGCCGTGGTGCCCTGCCGGCTGGCCTTCTTCTCCATCGCCCACGTGCCGTCATCCGACCTCGACCTGCAACTGGGCTGCCGTCGCTCCGACGAGGGCTGCACGGGCGTCGACCACCAAGGCGCCACCGACGTGCCCGGCGTCTACGCCGCGGGCGACATGACCCCCGGGCTCCAACTGGTGCAGGTGGCCGCCGCCAAGGGCACCATGGCCGGGGTGGCCTGCGCCCAGTCGCTGCGGGGCGAGGGCGGGCTGCGGCCGGGATGGGAGGGGGCGGTGCCGGGGTACGAGGGGCCTATGACCCAGCACCAAGATGCCGAACGGCCCGCCGCCGCCCGCCTCGACGAGCTCGGGGACGAGATCGACGGCATCCGCACCCGAACCGAGGGTGGCGACGAGCACACCTTCATCCAGCAGGGGCACCTCGACGAGGGCGAACCCGTCGACAACACCATTGCTCCACCCGGCTGACCAGGGCTTTTAGGAGTTGTGCGGCCAGCTCACCCGCCGCGCGCCGCAGGTGGTTCTCGACGGCCTACGGCCGCCGAGACGGGCGCTGTGCTCATTGGTCGCCTCGCCTTCGGCTCGGCTCCTGACGATTTTCGAGAAATTTTCGAAAATCTGGTTTTGCGGTCGCCAAGCTGGGGCAGAAAGTTGTTGTCCCGCCCCCCGGGAGCCCCACACACTGGGGGCGCCGTATCGATCGGCCCCCCCAGTGTGTGAGCAAAAGCCGCTGGCCCTCACGGGTTGGCGGCTTCTGCGCGTCTCGGGCGGAAACTCGCGAGGAGCTCGAAGCTCAGGCGGCGGCGGCGTCGGCGGCCGGTTCGTCGAGCAGGTCGAGCACGGCCCGCTCGATGTCGCCCTGGGTCGACAACTGGCCGAACTCGGCGTCCTGGCCCAGCCGGTGCAGCACGTCGGCGACGGTGGTGCCCGCTTGGTAGTGGTCGATGACCCGGGGGTCGATGTAGGAGGCCCGGCACACTGCGGGCGTGTTGCCCAGGTAATACGCCACCTCCTTGACCGCCCGGGCCACGGCCCGCTTGCGGCCGGTCGCCGAGGTCACGGTGGTCGACACGGCCAGGCCCACGGCGGCCAGCACGGTGGCGTTCCAGGTGCGGAAGTCCTTGGCCGTGAACTCCCCGCCGGTCACCGCCTTCACGTAGGTGTTGATGTCGGCCGAGCGCACGTCGGCCCACCCGCCGCCGTCGCGCCGGTAGGCCAGCAGCTCAGGCCCGCCCGCCCGGCGCCGCTTCAGCGTGCGGATGACCTCGGCCACGTCGGGGTCGACGATCGACTGCAGCCGGCGCTTGCCCGACTTGGCGATGTAGTCGAACGACACCAGGTCGCCGGGGCCGACCGTCACGTGTTCCTTGCGGATGGTGGCCAGCCCGTAGGTCTGGTTCTGCTCGGCGTAGCCCTCGGTGCCGATTCGGAAGAAGCCGAGGTCGAGCAGCCGGGTGGCACAGGCCAGCACCCGCTCCCGGCACAGGTCGTCGCGAGCCAGGTCGGCGCAGATGGCCTTGCGCATGGCGGGCAAGGCCCGGCCGAAGGCGATCATGTGGTCGAACTTCTCCTGGTCCCGCCGCAGCCGCCAGGCGTCGTGGTAGCGGTACTGGCGCCTGCCCCGGGCATCCACCCCGGTGGCCTGGATGTGGCCGTTGGCCAACGGGCACACCCACACGTCGGTCCAGGCGGGCGGGATGGCCAAGGCGCGGATGCGGTCGATCACCGCCGGCTCGCTCACCTTCTGGCCGAAGGCATCGACGTAGGTGAACCCGCGCCCGGCGCGCCGGCGCCGGATCCCGGGCATGGAACAGTCGACTCGGCGGAGGCGGGGCATCGCCCCAGGCGTTCCCTCCCGCGACGAGGGCGACACCTGTGCGGCCCCGGCTTACTCCCGGGCTTCGTCCTCGTCGAGCAGCGGGCCGGGCTGGGCCTGCTCGATGAGGTCGGCCTCGTTGGCGTCGGGCACGATGCCGAGGTCGACGTCGACGGCGCCCTCGGCGAGCGGGTCCTGCAGCAACTGCTCCTGCTCCATGGCGTCCGCTTCGTTGGCAGCGGGGACGATGTCGTCGGACATGGCGTGGCCTCCTGACCGTTTGCCTGCTCCTGGCAAGGGGGTACCCCCTAGACGCGATGGCGAGTCTTGCAGCCGAGCAGATCTCCGAGGACGAACAACGGGTCCGCGACACGGTGGCGGCCGCTGCGGCCGACGAGGCCGAGTTCCTGGCCGCCCTCGACGAGACGGTCGACGCCCTCGACGCCGACGAGGTCCCCTACGTCCTCATGGGCGGCATCGCCTCGGCGTGCTGGGGCCGCCCCCGCTGGACGCACGACATCGACCTGTTCGTGAAGCCCCAGGACGCCAGGCGGGTCCTCGATGCCTTGGCCCTGCGGGGCTTCGAGACAGAAGAGACCTTCCCCGACTGGCTGTTCAAGGCCTCCAAGCACGGCCAGCTCATCGACATCATCTTCCGCTCCACCGGCGACATCTACGTCGACGACGAGATGCTGGCCCGAGCCCAGCGCCGCGAGTTCCGGGGGCGCCAGCTCTTCATCATCCCGCCCGAGGACCTGTTGGTCATCAAGGCCGTCGTGCACGGCGAGCACATGCCGCGGCACTGGTACGACGCCCTGGGCCTGCTGGCTACCTGCGAAGAGCTCGACTGGGACTACCTCGTGCGCCGGGCCCGCAAGGGCGTGCGGCGGGTGCTGAGCCTGTTGCTGTACGCCCAGTCCAACGACCTCGTCGTGCCCTGGAAGCCGGTGCGGGAACTGTTCCGCCTCATCGACGACCCCGACGCCTCATGACCCTCGAACAGAACAGCCCCGTCGACTACCTGGTGGGCCACGTCGAAGAGGCGCTGGCCTGCGATCCACGGGTGAGCGAACAAGGGCTGCACCTCACCATCGCGGGCGGCAAGGTCTTCGTCACCGGCACCGTGTCGACCCGGGAGCGGTACGCCGCCGTGGCCGACGTGGTGGGCGAACTGCTGCCCGACTACGAGTTGCACAACGAGGCCACGGTGGCGGAGTACGACGAGATGTCCGACGAGGAGCACCTGTCGTGATCCGGGTGGCGGCGGTGGGCGACGTACACGTCGGCGCCGACTCGGTGGGCCGCGTGCGCTGTCACCTCGAGCACCTGCCCGAGCGGGCCGACGTCTTCCTGTTGGCGGGCGACCTCACCAAGCGGGGCCTGCCTGAGGAGGCCGACGTGTTGTGCGACGAACTGCGGGGGTTGCCCGACGAGGTGCCCACCTTCGCCGTGCTCGGCAACCACGACTACGAGTCCGACTGCGAGGACTACGTGGTGAAGTCGTTGGCGGGCATCGGCGTGCAGGTGCTCGAAGGCGACGCTGCCGTCGTCGGAGTCGACGGCGTGTCCGTGGGCGTGGCCGGGGCCAAGGGCTTCGGTGGCGGCTTCGCCGGTGCTTGCGCCTCCGAGTTCGGCGAGCCCGCGGCCAAGGCGTTCGTCCGCCATTCCATCGACACCGCGGCCAGGCTGGAGAAGGCCTTGCAGGAGATCCGCGACGCCGACGTGCGCATCGCCCTCATGCACTACGCCCCCGTCGAGTCGACCCTGCGCGGCGAGCGTTTGGAGATCTACCCGTTCCTCGGCAGCTACTACTTGGCCGAGGCCGTCGACCGGGCGGGGGCCGACCTGGCCCTGCACGGCCATGCCCACGGCGGCTCGGAAAAGGGCGTGACCCCCGGGGGCATCACCGTGCGCAACGTGGCCCAGCCCGTGCTGCGCAAGGCGTACTCGGTCTACTGCCTCGACCGTGGCGGCGAGGTCAGCTGCGGCACCCCGGCGGGAGCGCACGCGTGAGCGGCGGCGACAAGGAAGCGCCGCTGGCCCCGGTTCCCGACGACGAGCGCGAGCGCCGCGTGGCCGAACTGGGCGACGAGCTCAGGCCGGCGGAGGAGCGGGAGCGACTGGCGGACGACGAGCAGAGCTGACGTTGCGCAGGCGGGCCCGCACCGTGGTGTGCGCCCCCTCGAAGTCGGGCACCACCTCGTCGGCCAGCGTGTGCACCAGCCACAGGCCTCGGCCCTGTTCGGCCTCGGCGTCGGGCGGCTCCACGTCGACGTGCGGCCAACTCAGCCCGCCACCGTCGTCGACCACTTCCAGCACGATGTCGGGGCCGTCGACTTCGGCCCGCAAGGCCACGCCGCCGTTGTCCCAGCGGGCGTGCTCGACGGCGTTGGCGCACAACTCGGTGGCCACCAGCAGGAGGTCGTGCACGGCGTCGTCTTCCACCGGCACCCGCACCAGCCACTCCCGCAGCAGGTTGCGGGCCAAGGAAACGGTGGCCGGGCTGGGGGAGAGGTGGTGCTCGAAGGGGCCGAGGGCGATGGTGGTGGCCACTGGCGCAGGGCGGCAGCGCAGGACGACGGCAAGGGAATCGTCGCGGCGGGCGGCCCCGGTGAGGGCGCGTTCCACCAGCACCCGGGCCTGCTGGGCGGCCGGGTACGTGGCCGTCTCCACCCCGTAGCGGGCCAGGTCCTCCAAGCCCGCGAGGATGTCCTTGGTCGCTTCGATGAGGCCGTCGGTGTAGAGGACGACGGTGTCGCCCCGCTCAAGGGTCACCCGCACCAACTCGTCGGTGCCTGCGCCGGGCCAGCCGATGGGCACGCCGTGGGCCGGCAGTTCGCGGGCGACGCCGTTGGAGACGAGCAGGGCGGGCGGGTGGCCCGCTCCCGCCAGCACCAGCTCGCGGGAGCGGGGGTCGTAGTGGGCCAGGATGAGCGTGGCCACCAACTCGGGGTTCTGGGCGGTGACGATGCTGTCGGCCCGGGCCACCACGTCTTCGAGGGGGCAGCCGTCGAGCACGAGCAGGCGCAGCACGTGGGTGACGGCCACGGCGTCCTTGGTGGCGCCCACGCCTTTGCCCATGACGTCGACGACGGCGATGTGCAGGCGGCCGTCGGGCAGCAGCACCCAGTCGTAGAGGTCGCCGCCCGTGGGTGCGCCGGGGTCGGCGGGCCGGTAGGAGACGCCGAGCTCGGTGTCGGGGAGCGACGGCATCGGGGGGCGCACCGCTTCCTGCAGCTGCTCGACCACCTGGCGCTGGACGCTGCGAGCCTCGTCGAGGGCCTTGAGCTGGGCGTGGTTGTCGAGGGCGACGCCCAGGTGGGCGGCCATGACCTCGGCGGCAGCCACGTCGTCGTCGTCGAAGGCGCCCGGTTCGTAGTCGCCGATGAGCAGGACGCCGCACGGGGTGCCGTCGGTGCGCACGACGGGGACGGCGGCCAGGGAGCGCAGGTCGGGCATGCAGCGGGCGATGGAGGCCGTCTCCATGGCCTCGGGCACGTCGTCGCAGCGCACGGTGGCGTCGCCCTGCCAAGCCCGGCGCAGCGCCGTGTGGGAGCGAGGGTCGACCAGGGCGGAGAGGTCGGGCGGGCCGTCGACCGCCCACTCCGACGTGCCGTCAGGGCCGCCGAGGAACAGGGCGGCGGCCGAGGCGCCGGTGAGGTCGCGGGTGGCCGTGGTGGCCCACCCCATGAGCCGGTCACGGTCGCGCTCGGCGTAGAGGGCCCGAGCGGCTCTGGCGAGGACGGAAAACGTGTCTCGGGCGCCCCGCGTCGGGTGGTCGACAGCAGGATGCATGACAAACCCGAATCTACTGTGCCTTGTCGGGGAACACAGGAGACCAGATGAGTTCCGATACCACCGCGCGCCCCACCGTCCTCGTGGTCGACCCTGATCCCGCCATGCGCCGGCTGCTCCGGCTGGGGCTGGAGGTCGACGGTGCGCGGGTGCTGGAGTCGTCGTCGCCGGAACAGGCGCGGCGGCTGCTGGCCGACGAACAAGGCGCCCGCACCGTCTACGGCGTGGTGGTAGCGGGCGACCTGCCCGAGGGCGGTGCAGCGGCTGTGTGCGACGACCTCGACCGGCTGCTGCCCGAGGTGCCCGTGGTGGTCACCGTGGCGCCCGACGACGAGGCAGTCTGTGTGGGGGCCCACGTCGTGCGGGGCGACGTGGAGGCCGTCATCAGCGCCTTGCACCTGCCCACGGAGGTCGACGAAGAGGCACCGCCCGCAGCCGTCGAGCTACTGGAGGGCGCTGTCGCCGCCGTCGTGCAGGCGTGGCAGGAGCTATGCCGGTGGGACCCGTTGCTCGGCCCCGAGGCCGAGCCACCCATCGCCGAGGCCATCGTGCGGGCGGTGGCCGACGCCCTGCGCAGGCCCCAGCCGCTGGGATGGGGGCCCGACCCCGAGATCGAGAAGGTGGCCGAGGTCTTCGCCATGTCGGTGAGCTCGGTGGAATCGGCCGTCGGCCAGTTCGTCTGCCTGCGCGAGGCGCTGCGGCGGCGGCTGGCGGGGGCGCTGCCGCCGGGGGAGGAGACCGAGACGTTCGACCGGCTCAACATGATCGTCGACCGGGGCATGGGCGTGGCCGTGTCGCGCATCGCCCAACGGCTGGAGACGCAGGCCTACGTCGATCCCTTGACGGGGCTGTTGAACCGGCGGGCGCTGGAGCGCGACCTGCGCCGGGAGATCGGCCGGGCTACCCGGCACCGGCGCCGGTTCACGGTGGTGCTGGCCGACCTCGACGGGCTCAAGCTGGTCAACGACCGCGACGGCCACGCCGCAGGCGACGCCCGCCTCCGGTCGTTGGGGGTGGCGTTGGAGCGCTCGCTGCGGGTGGGCGACGCCGCCTACCGCATCGGCGGCGACGAGTTCGTGGTGCTGCTGCCGGAATCGGCCGAGGGCACCACGGAGACGGCGCTGGCCCGCGTGGCCCAGGCAGGTGCCCCCTCGTTCACGTGGGGGGCGGCCACGTTCCCCGACGACGGCGACGACATCGACGTGCTGCTGGCCGCCGCCGACGTCCGCATGCTCGCAGGCAAGACGCGAAACGTGCGGGGCGCCGGCTCGTAATCGAGCCGAAGCCCCGCACCTTTCGAACGATCAGATACGGCCTTCGCCCTGCTGGTTGGCGCCCCGTTCGGTCATCTCCTGGTAGTGCTCAGGCGTCTCGGGGCTGACCGTGTTGCGCTCGGCGGCCTGCTCCTCTTCCGGCGTGGGCTCCTGCCCGGCCGTGTGCTCGGCGTTGAGCGCGTCGCGGTCGGCCTGGCGGGTCTCCTCGTTGGGCTTCGTGTGCTCGGTCATGTGGCACCGGTACCCCTGCACATCGGCCCGCTACACGTCGGCGGGCATGCGCCGGGTGGCGTCGAGCTTGTCGAGGATGGCCTCGGTGAAGGCGGGCAGGTCTTCGGGCTGGCGAGAGGTGACCAGGCTGCCGTCGACCACGACCTCCTCGTCGACCCACTCGGCCCCGGCGTTGACCAGGTCGGTGCGCACCGAGGGCCACGACGTCACCGTGCGGCCTTCCACGGCATCGGCTTCCACCAACAGGCTGCCGCCGTGGCAGATGGCGGCGACGGGCTTGTCGCTGCCGAAGAAGCCCTTGACGAACTTCACGATGCCCTCGTCCATGCGCAGCTTGTCGGGGGAGTACCCCCCGGGGATGACGAGGGCGTCGAAGTCGGCCGCGCTCACCGTGTCGGCCGACGCGGTGGGCGTGACGGTTTCCTTCCCGCGTTTACCTGTCACCGCCTTGCCCGCTGTGCGCCCGACCACGGTGACCACGTGGCCCTCTTCGATCAGCCGGTCGTACGGGACACGGAACTCGCTGTCCTCGAAGTCGTCGGCCAGGACGAATGCGACTCTCCCCATAGAGCGCTCTCCCCTCTCCGCTGAAGGTCTTGACCCTACTTACCCGACGAGGTGCGTGATGACGCCGTGGCAGGATTCCCAGATGCGGCCCGGAGTGGTGTTCGTGAACCCGCAGTCGGGCCGTGGCGATGTGGGCGACGAACTGGCCCGCTGCTTTGCCGGCCACCGACTGGTGGAATGCGAGGGTGAGGGCCTGCGCGCCTCGGTCGAACAGGCGCTGGCCGACGGCGCAGGTTTCGTCGGGGTGGCCGGAGGCGACGGCAGCATCGGGGCCGCCGCCGCCGTGCTGGCGGGCACCGGGGTGCCGCTGCTGGCCGTGCCCGCGGGCACCCGCAACCACTTCGCCCGCCACCTGGGGATCGAGACGCTGGCCGACGCCGCGGCGGCGTCGAACCTGTCGACGGTCGACCTGGGCCAGGTGAACGGCCGGGTGTTCGTCAACAACTCCAGCATCGGCTTCTACGCCGCGTTGGTGCGGGAGCGGCGGCGGCGGTCGTCGCGGCTGCCGCGGGCCATGGCCGACCTGTCCGCCGCCTGGGCGCAGGCCCGCAAGGGCCATCGCTTCCGGGTGCGGGTGGGCGGCGTGACGTACCGGGCGTGGCTGGTGTTCGTGGGCAACGGCCGCTACGGCGACGACCTCACCCGCGACGCCCTCGACGAGCAGACGCTCGACGTGCGGGTCATGCGGGCCGACCGGCCCCTGGCGCGCACCCGGGCCGTGGCCGCGTTGCTGTTCAGCCGCCTGGGCCGGTCACCGCTGTTGGTGCAGCGCCTGGTCGACACCATCGACATCGACGTGCTCAACCGGTCGTTCGTCGACGTGGCCCTCGACGGCGAAGTGGTCCGCCTGGAGAACCCGCTCCGCTACGAGGTGCTGCCCGGCGCCTTGACCGTGTTGGTGCCGTAGCTGCTCAGTGGTTCTGGTCCGGGAATCCCGCGCTCTGGCGCGGGATTCCCGGACCAGAAACGAGGTGGAGGCGGCCGGTGCGGATGTCGTAGCGGAAGCCCGCGACCTCGGTGCCCTCGGGCAGGAGGGGGGAGGTGGCCAAGGTGCGCACGTCGTCGGCCAAGGCCTGGTCGGGATCGGCGATGGCGAGCAGGCGGATGGGGTCGGGGTCGTGGCCGGTGGCGTCGAGCACCAACTGCCGGAACTCCTCGTCGGTCGATTTCGCCACGCCGCACTCGGTGTGGTGGATGACGGCGATCTTGCGCACGCCCATGGCGTGCGCGCTGACGAGCAGCGACCGCAGGGCGTCGTCGGTCACGCGCCCGCCCGCGTTGCGCACCACGTGGGCGTCGCCGACGGCGAGGCCCATCGCGTCCAAGGGCAGGATGCGGGCGTCCATGCACGTGAGCACGGCCAGCGCCCGGGCGGGCGGGGCGGGCAGCATCCCGGTGGTGAACCGGGCCACGTGATCGTCGTTGGCGGCAAGGAGGTCGTCGAAGGCGGTCACGCCGCCAATCCTGGCGAATCCGGTCAGTCGGTGGCGAGTCCGACGGGGCAGGCCACCCCGGTGCCCCCGATGCCGCAGTAACCGCCCGGGTTCTTGGCCAGGTACTGCTGGTGGTAGTCCTCGGCGTAGAAGAACTCCGGCGCCTCGCGCACCTCGGTGGTGATGTCGCCGTGGCCCGCGGCGTGCAGCCGCTCTTGATAGGCCACCCGCGACGCCTCGGCCGCTTTCCGCTGCACGTCGGTCGTCGTGTAGAGCGCCGATCGGTACTGGGTGCCCACGTCGTTGCCCTGCCGCATGCCCTGCGTGGGGTCGTGGCCCTCCCAGAACACCCGCAGCAGCTCCTCGAAGCCGACCGCGGTGGGGTCGTAGGCCACCAGCACCACCTCGGTGTGGCCGGTCATGCCGCTGCACGCCTCTTGGTACGTGGGGTTGGGCGTGAGGCCGCCCGCGTAGCCCACCGCGGTGGTGAACACGCCCTCCACCTGCCAGAACAAGCGCTCGGCTCCCCAGAAGCACCCCATGCCGAACACCGCCGTCTCGATGCCGTCGGGGAACGGCCGCGCCATCGGCGTGCCGAGGACGAGGTGGCGCTCGGCCACCGGCATCCGTTCGCCGCGGCCGGGCAGCGCCTCGTCGGGACCAGGCATCGACAGCGGGCGACGGAAGAACGACATGGCTTCCACGCTAGTGACCTCCATTCCCTACGCTGCCGCGCCATGGGGCTCGACCAGACCGTGGCCGACCTGCGGGGGATCGCACTGCAGGCGACCGACGCCACCGGCTACTTCCCGGCGTTGTACGCACGCGTGACCACCGAGATCGCCCGGGCCGCGGCCGGGGGCACGTTCGAGGACGGCGAGCGCATGACAGCCTTCGCCACCACCTTTGCGGGCTACTACCTCACGGCCTTCTCCGACCGGGCGGCGGCGCCCGCCTGTTGGCGGGCTTCGTGGGACGTGGCGGGCGACGAGCGCCTGCTGATCGTGCAGCACCTGCTGCTCGGCATCAATGCCCACGTCAACCACGACCTCCCGTTGGCGGTGGTCGACGTGAACGCCGCCCGTGCCGACTTCCTGGCCGTCAACGCCGTGCTGGCCTCGACCTACACGGTCGTGTTGCGCGACCTCGACCGCGTGTCGCGCTGGACCAACGAGGCGGCCCGGCTGGGCGGCGGGCGCCTGTTCAACTTCTCCCTGCGGGTCGCTCGCGACCAGGCGTGGGACGCCTCGCGCCGCATGCTGCCCCTCGACGCCGCGGGCCGCACCTCCTACGCCGCCGAGCTCGACCGCTTGGTGACGGTGCTCGCCTACCTCGTCACCCAGCCCGCCTTCCCCGCTTCGCTGGCCGTGCCGTTGCTGCGCCGCTTCGAGCAGCACGACCCGGTCAAGGTCACCCGAGCACTGCTCGGCCCGCTGGCCTAGCGTCACGCCATGATCGTCCTCGACCCGCTGCTGTCGCCCGACGAGGCCGAGGCGGTCGTCGACCTCTGGTTCCGCTTCGGCAGCTACGGCCTGTACTCCAACGAGGGCTTCGAGACCTCGTTCGCTCCCGACCTGGCCCAGCGCTACGACGCCGCCGTGAACTTCGTGCGCACCGGCGGCCGCTTCGGCCGCACCGACGAACCGCTCGCCGTGCGGGCGGCGCGCACCAACTACTTCCGCGAGACCTACGCCTACGGCGACGACGTCTACGCCGAGGGCGTCGAGGTGCTGTGGCAGAGCGAGCGCCTGGCCGAGGCGGCCCGGGAACTGCACGGCAGGCCGGTCGTGGTGCCCGCCATCGTCTACGCCAACCTGTTGCTGCCCGGCCAGGAACTGGCCGTGCACACCGACGTGCCCGAGTTCCGCGGCGCCAACCGCAAGGTGGTGCCCCAGTGGCTCCTGGTGGTGGCTCGCCACTCGGGGCTGTTCGAGCGGTGGCGCATGCCGATCGCCACCGGCATCGCCTACTTCGGCGGCGGGCGGGGCGGCGAGCTCGCCTACTACCCCGAGGGCGCCGCAGGCCCCGCCGCCACCTACGCCCCTTGCCACAACACCGCCGCCATGCTCGACACCGACACCGTGTTCCACGGAGTCGACCGGGTGCTGGGTGACGACAGCGCCCTCCCGCGCATCAAGCCGGGCATGCGCCTGCACCACGACGGCGGCGACCGGTGGTCGGTGCGCGACGGCGACGAGCGCATCGCCGAGTACGCCACCGACGACCTGCGGTACTCGGTGTCGTGGAAGGCGTACTGCTTCGCCGACGAGGCCGAGCGCGCCGCATGGGCGGATCACCGCGACGACCTCACCCTGGAGGTCATCCTCGACACGTTGAAGGCCGACCTCGGCGGCGTCGACGCGGCCCTGTCGGACGGCGACCTGGGCAAGCTGTTGATCGAGCACTACGTGCACTTCCCTGCACCCGTAACCGCCTGACGTAGCCGCAGCCGCCTGCTCGACCTGCGCCACGGCGACCTGCTGGTCACCGGCGGCACCCTGCAGCGCACGTGGGAGCACACGGTGCCCAAGGTGGCGTCGGCAGGCCCGAGGATCAGCATCACCTTCCGCCACGGATAGGGTCGCCCGCGATGTCGAACGCCGTGAACTTCTCATTGCTGCTGGCGCGCGTCTGGATCGCCCTCGTGATGTTCGCCCACGGGTGGAAGCACGTGAAGGCCCTGCGATCGGGCCCCGGCATGGCCAACTGGTTGGAGAGCCTGGGCCTGAAGTACGGCGGCCTACAAGCGCAACTGCTGACGTGGAGCGAGGTGGGCATCGCGCCCGTCCTGGCCCTCGGGCTGCTCACGCCCGCCGCCTACGGCGTGGTGGTGTCGCTCATGCTCGTGGCCTATCTCACCAACCACCGCGACAAGGGCTTCTTCATCACCGCCCGGCCTACCGAGGGGTGGGAGTACGTCATGACCCTCGCCGTGCTCGGCCTGGCGCTGGCCACCTTCGGCCCGGGGGAGTGGTCGCTCGACGACGCCCTCGACGTGTCGTTCGCCTTCGACCCCGGCCAGGCCCTGCTGGTCGCCGCCGTGGTCGGCATCGGCGGAACGGCCGCCTACCTGCTCGCCTTCTGGCGGCGCCCCGCCTGATGGCGATCCTGCGCGTTGCCTACGGGTTGGTCGAGGTCGGTCGGTCCCTCGATCCCCTCGCGCTGGAAGAGGTCGACGCCACCACGGCCGAGTACCTCGACGCCCACCTCGACACGCTGGCCGCGCTGGCGGCCAAGAGCCCGCCCACGTCGTTCGTCGACGACACGGCGCAGGAGCGGTTCGAGGCCTTGCGGACGGGGAGCGAGCAGCAGTTCCTGGCCTCGGCCAACCAACTGGCGGCAACTCTCTTGGATGGCATGGACTTCCGCACGCCCGCGGGCCTGTTGGTGGCGCTGCACGGCGTCGACGAGGACGGCCAGGCCATGGCTGCCGTGCTCAAGTTGCAGGTCACCGCCGAACGGCTCGGCTACCTGCAACGCACGCAGGGCCGGGCCCGGCTGGGCGCCGTGCAGGACGCCCTCGACGCGCCGGGCCGCCTGCAGAAGGGGGCGCTGTTCCCCGACCCGCGGGCCGAGAGCGACGTGGTGGTGGGCGACCAGCTCGACGTGGGCGCCCTCTACTTCCTCACCGCGCTGGGCCTGCGCCAGGACCAGGCGCCCAAGCGGGCAGTGGCCGCCATGGTCACGGCCGTCACCTCGCGCCTGCCCGACGCCGCCGAGGAGGTGGCCGAGTCGCTGGCCCGGCGCCGGCCCACGCAGGTCGACGAAGCCCTCGACTGGATCGCCGAGGACGTGCCCGACTTCTCGCCCTACCGCGACGAGGTGGAGAGCGAGCTGCGGGCGCAGCGCCGGCCTGCCGTCGCCCTCGACCCCGACGCGGTGCCGACCAAGCGGGTGTTGTCGGCCAACGGCATCCGCATCGAAGGGCCGGCCGACGAGTTGCGCGAGCGCATGCGCGGCCCGCAGCGGCGGGGCGACGGGCGTTGGGAAGTGCTGCTGACGTTCGACACGCAGCCTTCCGAACGCTTCAGCTGACCTCGCTGCCGCGCATCGCCAGCGAACGGGCGGCGACCGGCGCGCCGACGACGGTGGCGGCCGACGCGGCGCCGACAACCAGGTCGGGCACCTCCCCGAACGCCGCCCCCAGGGCCACGGCCAAGCCGATCACCCACGGCGGCAGCAGCACGCCGAGCACCACCCCGGTGCGGGCCTGGCGGGGATGGCCCGCCACCTTCAGGCCCAACCAGCAGCCCAGGGCGGCGCCGATCCACAGGCCCGCCATGGCCAACAGGATGCCCACCACGACGATGCCCAACAGGTCGCCGAAGAGCTCGCCGAAGGCGTCGCCGTCGTTGTCCTGTGTGGCGTTGCCCGCCAGGACCAAGGCCACGAAGACGCCTGTCAGTCCCAAGGCGGCGGCGCCGAGCAAGGCCCCGACGACCGAGGCCAGGTAGCCCCGCTTCACTGGGTGCGCCACGCCTCGAGCAGGGCGGCCTCCTGCTCGGGCGTCGGCGCACCTTCCATGGCCGTGTCGCCGCGGGTGCGGTCCCACGCCAACGTGTCGGCCGCCGTCTCGGTGACCGGCCGGTTGTGAAGGCCGGCCGCCAGCGCCTTGGCGGGCGAGCATCGGAACACGCCGTCGAGTTGCGCGTGTGACGGCACGTACAACGGCATGCGCACGCGCTGCTCGCGCAGGAAGCTTTCGTCGACCCACTCGACTTCGACGTCGCTGCGCGCCGCCGCGGCACATGCCTCGATGAGGCCCGCGAGCGTCATCGGCTCGGTGGGACCGACGGCGTTGAAGGGGCCTTCGAGGCCCTCGGCGGTGGCGCCCACCGTGAAGTCGGCCAGGTCTCGCGCGTGCACCACTTGCACCGGCTGATCGGGCCGGGCGGGGGCGGCCACAATGCCGCCTCGCGCCGCCCGCCGTACCCAGTAGGTGAAGCGGTCGGTGGGGTCGAAGGGGCCGGCCACGATGCCAGGCCGCACGATCGTCGACCGGCCCCGGAAGGCGGCGGTGACCTCCCGTTCGCACAACACCTTCAGGCCGCCGTACGTCTCGTTGTCGACCACCTCGGTGGTGGGATCGTCGAGCGTCGCCAGCTCCGTCGACTCGTCGACGGAATCGTCGCCCGACACCACGTACACCGACACGGTGGAGACGAACGTGTAGTGCCCGACCCGTCCGTCGAGGGCCGCGGCCACCTCACGAACCACGCGGGGGATGTAGGCGTTGACGTCGAGCACGGCGTCCCACGTGCCGTCGGCGAGCGACGCGTAGTCGCCCTTGTCGCGGTCGCCGTGGCGCTGCTCGCATCCGTCGAACAGCCCGGGGTTCGTCTGGCCCCGGTTGAACAAGGTCACGTCGTGGCCGCCGTCGAGGGCAGCCTCCACGATGTGCCGCCCGACGAACGACGTTCCTCCCAGCACCAGCAGTCGCATGAAAGGCGACGCTATTAGCCTGCGCGGCATGAGCGCGACCGTGCTGGTCTTGGGGGGCAGCCTGGCCGGGTTGGCGACGGCGCTTCGGCTGGCCCGTGACGGCCATCGGGTGACGGTGGTCGAGCGCGACGGTTTCGACGTCGGGCCGTCACAGGAGTCGATCGGCTGGGAGCGCCGCGGCGTGCCGCACTTCCTCCAGCCCCATGCCATCGGGCCGCGCGGGAGAGCGGAACTGCGCGACAGCCTGCCCGACGTGTTCGCCGACCTGTTGGCGGCCGGGGCCGGTGACGTCGACGTCGCCGCCCGGGCGCCCGGCGGTCCTCGACCGGGAGACGACGACCTCCGCTACTTGGCCGTGCGCCGTCCCGTCATCGAGTGGGCCCTGCGCCGCGCCGTCGACGCCGAGCCGCGGATCGACGTGCGAGCAACCACCGAAGTCACCGGCTTGGTGCTCGACGGCGGCCGGGTGACGGGAGTGCGCACCGACGGCGGCGACCTCGACGGCGACCTGGTGGTCGACGCCCTGGGACGGCGGGCCCCGACGACGGCGTGGCTGCGCGACGCGGGCGTCGAATCCGATCCCGCGGAGAGCAGCGACTGCGGTGTCGTGTACTACAACCGTTACTACCGGGTGCGGCCCGGGTTCGAGCTGCCCGACGGCCCCTGGCTGCTCAGTCCGCGTGGCGACCTGGGGTACCTCGGGTTCGCCACCTTCCCCGGCGACAACGACACCTTCGCCGCCCTGCTGGCGGTGCCGAGCGGCGTGCCTGAGTGGCGGGCCTTCGGCGATGCCGCAGCTTTCGAAGCGGCCGCCGATCGCATCCCCATGCTGCGGCTGTGGGTCGACCCGGAGAAGGTCGAGCCCATCACCGACATGATGCCGATGGCCGGGCTGCGCAACACCTTGCGGCACTACGGCCCAACCACGGCGGTGGGCCTGGTGCCCGTGGGCGACGCCCTCTGCCACACAGACCCGGTGCTGGCGCACGGCGTGGCCTTTGCCTTCGTGCACGCGACGGCGTTGGCCGCGGCCTTGCGCGACCACTCCGATGTGGTCGACGCGTCGAGCGCGTACGCAGCGGCGGTGATGCCTGCCTTGCGGGAGCGCTACGACCTCGCCACCGCCCTCGACGAGCAGCGCCGTCGCATGTGGCTGGGCGAGCCGGTCGACTTCGCCCACCACGACGGCGACTACGCACTGTTCAGCCTGGTGGCAGGCGGCGCCGTCGCCATGGCCGATGCCGAGGTGTTCCGCATGTACGTGCGGCGTATCGGCCTGCTCGACAGCACGGCCGTGCTCGACGACGACGTCGAGCTCCAGCGCCGCATCGAGGAGACGTTCGCGGCGATGCGGGCGACGCCGCGCCCGGCGCCCGGCCCGTCGCGCGACGAGATGTTGGCTTTGGTCGGCGCCGGCTAATTCCGTCGGGGCCGGTGGACGGCGCGGCCATCATGGCCGCATGGACCTGACGGTGGAGGCGACGGACGACGCGAACGAGGTCGTGGAGAAGGCGGATGCGTTCCTCGCCTCCGACCCGGTGATGCACAACCTGGTTCGGACGCTGCTTGCCGCCCGCGTCGCCGCCCCGGAGCCCGGTCGCTACTGGATGGTGCGAGCCGGCGACGACGTCGTGGGCGTCGTGTTCCTCTCGCCGCTCGACTTCGCCGCCACCATGACTCCCATGCCCGCCGAGGCCGTCGCCGCTGTCGTGACCGCAATCGCCGACAGCGGGGTGCGCCTCCCCGGCATCCACGGCGACGCCGCCACCGCGGCGCGCTTCGCAGGGCAGTGGACGGAGATGGTCGGCGTCGGGGCATTCCCGACCTCGGGGATGCGTGTGTACGAGTTGCACACGGTCGTGCTGCCGAGCGTGGAAGGCCGGCTGCGCGTCGCGACGCCCGCGGAGCACGACCTGCTCGTGGAGTGGGTGACCGCCTTCCAGGTGGAAGTGGGCGACGGGCCGACGTTGGACATCGAGGCGCTCGTGGCGCGGCGCACGGCCGCGGGGGAGATGTGGGTCTGGGACACCGGCGAGGCGGTGTCGATCGCCGCGGCATCGACGCCGCTCGACGGCGTGTCGCGCATCGCCTTCGTCTACACGCCGCCCGAACGGCGGGGCACCGGCTACGCCAGTGGGTGCGTCGCTGCCCTGTCGCAGCGCCTGCTCGACGAAGGCCACCGCCCCATGCTCTACACCGACTTGGGCAACCCGGTGTCGAACTCCATCTACCGGCGCATGGGCTACCGCGCCGCGGGAGAGTGCCTGCGCTACCGCTTCGGTTAAGCCCGCCCCCCGGGCTGCTCGAAGCGCTCGCGGCGCACCGGGGGGCGCTTGCCCTTGATGGTGGTTGTGCGCAGGGCGGCGATGACCTCGTCGGCCGCCGCTTCGGGCACCTCGACCAGGGCGAAGCGGTCGGAGATCTCGATGGCCCCGATGTCGCGTCCGCTGAGGCTCGACTCGCCGGTGATGGCGCCGACCAGGTCCTGCGGGCGCACGCCCGCGTTGCGGCCCGCACCCACGAACACGCGCGTCGTGCCCACCGACGGGCCGCGCGGCCCACGGGGCTGCGGCTTGCGCGGCCCACGGGTGTCGCCGCCGTCGGCGCGGGGCGTGAACTCGGGGATCTCCTCGTCGTCGCCTGCCGCGTTGCCCGCCTCGTGGGCCAGCTTCACGGCGGCGAGGGCGACCTCCATCACGTCGAACTCGTCGGTCAGCGTCTCGACCACGACCCGGAAGCGCTCGAAGTCGTCCTCCACCAGGCTTTCGTGCAGCGCGGCGCGGGTCATCTCCAACCGGCGGGCGTGGAGGTCGGCGATGGTCGGCAGCTTCTCCACGGTGATGCGCTGCTTGGTCACCCGCTCGATGGTCTTGAGCATGCGGTGCTCGCGCGGCTCGGCCAACGTGATGGCCACGCCTTCACGGCCTGCCCGCCCCACGCGGCCGATGCGGTGCGTGTAGGAGTCGGGCGCCGACGGCACGTCGTAGTTGACGACGTGGGTGAGCTGGTCGATGTCGAGGCCGCGGGCGGCCACGTCGGTGGCGACGAGCAGTTCGGCGGTCCCGGCCCGCAGGCGGTTCATCACCCGGTCGCGCTGTTCCTGGTTCATGCCGCCGTGCAGCGCCTCGGCCCGGTAGCCGCGGCCGTTGAGTGTCTCGGTCAGCTGGTCGACTTCGTCGCGGGTGCGGCAGAAGACGATGGCCGCGGCGGGCGCCTCCACGTCGAGGATGCGCCCGAGGGCGGCGGGCTTGTGGGCTCGGGGCACGACGTAGGCGCTCTGGCGCACCAGCGACGGCCCGTCCGACTGCGAGGCCTGGCGGTCGAGCTGCACGCGTACCGGGTTGCGCAGGTGGCGTCGCGCCATGGCGTCGATGCGATGGGGGAGGGTGGCCGAGAACAGCACGGTCTGCCGGTTCTCCGGCGTCTCGGCGAAGATCGCCTCGATGTCGTCGGCGAAGCCCATGTCGAGCATCTCGTCGGCTTCGTCGAGCACCACGGTGGTGAGGTTGCCCAGGCGCAAGGTCTTGCGGGCGATGTGGTCGACGGCGCGGCCGGGGGTGGCCACCACCACGTCGATGCCGCGTTCGAGGGCACGGAGCTGGCGGTTGATGGGCTGGCCGCCGTAGATGGGCAGCACCCGCACGCCGAGGCGGGCGCCGTAGCGGTGCACGGCTTCCGACACCTGTACGGCCAGTTCCCGCGTCGGCACCAGGACGAGTGCCTGAGGGTCGGCGCCGCCGGGCACCAATCGCTCGAGGATGGGCAGGGCGAAGGCCGCCGTCTTGCCGGTGCCGGTGGCCGCTTGGCCCAGTACGTCGCGGCCTTCGACGAGAGGAGGGATCGTCTCGCGCTGGATCGGGGTGGGCTCTTCGTAGCCGAGCTCGCTCAGGGCTTGGAGGAGTTCGGGGCGCAGCGCCAGGTGCGCGAACGCGGCAATGCCGTCGGGTGCATCGGAAGTCATGATGAGGCGACTATGCCATGACGCCTTCCGGTCCTCGGAATCGCGAGAGGATGCTCATGTGCCTGCCGACCGCCGACCGGGGTGGCTGCTCGACGAGGTGGCGAGTGCCGGTCGAGAGAACCTCGACCAGCTCCATGTGTCGCAGTACGACACCAAGGAAGACGCCGACGCCGCCGCCGAGGTGGCGCGCTGCCGGCAGTGGGGGCTCACCCCGGAGGCCACCGTGGTCGAGTTCGGCGCGGGTACCGGGCAGTTCACCCTGGCCGTCGCCTCGTGGTGCGCTCGTGTCGTGGCCGTCGACGTGTCGCCGGTCATGCTCCAGCGGCTGCGCACCAAGGTCGGTGAAGCGGGCGCTGCCAACGTGGAGGTCGTGGAGGCCGGGTTCCTCACCTACGAGCACCAGGGACCGCCCGCCGACCTCGTCTACTC
The DNA here is from genome assembly GCA_035536915.1 of Acidimicrobiales bacterium. NCBI lineage: Bacteria > Bacillati > Actinomycetota > Acidimicrobiia > Acidimicrobiales > Acidimicrobiales bacterium. The sequence continues at coordinate 753 of DATLNE010000014.1, read as the reverse complement.
CCGCTACGCGCTCCACCACCTGCCGGACTTCTGGAAGGGCGTCGCCTTACGGCGCATCCGCGACCTGCTGCGGCCCGGCGGGGTGCTGCGGTTGTGGGACGTCGTCTACAGCTTCGAGCCCGCCGACGCAGAGCGGCGCATCGAGCAGTGGTGCGCCACCGCCGACGGCGACGGCGCCGAGGAGTGGAGCCGGGTCGAACTGGAAGAGCACGTGCGCGACGAGCACTCCACGTTCACGTGGCTGCTGGAGCCCATGGCCCAACGGGCGGGCTTCGTTGTCGAGGAGGCGACGTACTCCGACGACGCCGTCTTCGCCCAGTACGTGCTGCGCCGCTCGTAGGCTCGGCGGGGTGGAGGAGGCACGGCGGCACCTCGAATCCGAACGGGTGCGCGTCGCGGCCCAAGCGGCCGAGTTGGCCGAGGAACTGGCGGCCGTCGTGTCGGCGTCCGAGGGCGTGGCCCTCGACGACGAGCACGACCCCGACGGCTCGACGGTGGGCTTCGAACGGGCTCGGGTCGCCGCCCTGCTGGAGCGTGCCCGCAGCCGGTTGGCGGCGTTCGACGAGGCGCTTGCCCGGCTCGACGCCGGTACCTACGGCGTGTGCAGTTCCTGCGGCGTGCCGATCCCGGCCGAACGCCTGGCGGTGTTGCCCGACGCCGTTTCGTGCACGTCGTGCGCGGCACGCCGCTCGTAGGCTTGGAGGCGCAGGCCCGCCGTGGCGAAGTTGCGTCGAAATCGCGCTGTAAAACGGC
>DATLNE010000013.1 GCA_035536915.1 Acidimicrobiales bacterium | reverse complement strand
CGTCCGGCGGCTCATGGACAGCAGGTTGACGACGACCTCGAAGCGCTCGGCAGGGACCTCCGCCGGCAGCTCCCGCCCCGAGTGCTCGAGGTAGTCGGTGGCGGTGACGTCGACGCACATCTCGTAGCCCTCGTCCTTGAGGCTCGAGACCAGCTGCTCGTACGCGGCGGGGAGGCAGTGCACGACCTGCTGTCCACGGCTCCACGTGACCGGGCAGCCGTGGAGCAGCTCGGGCTCGGGGACGGGCGCCTGCTCGGTCGCCGCCACCTCCTCGGTCGCGTCGCTCACCGGGCGCCGGCCGGGACCTGGAGGTGGACCCCGGCGCCCGCTCCGGAGCCCTCGCGCCGGCGGGTGATCTCCCCGGTGCGGATCTGCTCGTGCAGGGTCAGGATGGCGTGCAGCAGCGTGTCGGGGCTCGGAGGGCATCCAGGCGCGTAGACGTCGACCGGCACCACCTGGTCGATGCCCTGGACGAGGGCGTAGTTGTTGAACATGCCCCCGCTCGACGCGCAGACGCCCATGGAGATGACCCACTTGGGCTCCATCATCTGGTCGTAGACCTGACGCAGCACCGGCGCCATCTTCTGCGACACGCGCCCGGCCACGATCATCAGGTCGGCCTGGCGCGGCGAGGCGCGGAACACCTCCATGCCGAAGCGGCTGATGTCGAAGTTGGCGGCGCCCGTGGCCATCATCTCCATGGCGCAGCAGGCCAGGCCGAAGGTGGCGGGCCACACGCTGTTCTTGCGCGCCCACTTCACCAGGTTCTCGAGGTTGCCGGTGATGAAGCCGTGGTTGAGGTCTTCGAGGCCCATCGGCCCTCCTAGGCCGCCGGGCGGCTGATGCGCCGCACCGTCGACTCGGTCGTGCGCCCGGAGGACAGCCGCTTGGCGGGGCCCCAGTCGAGCGCACCGTTGCTGATGAGGTAGACGAACGACACGAACACCGCCACCGCGAACACCACCATCTCGATCAAGCCGAACAGCCGCAACTCGTCGGCGATCACCGCCCACGGGTAGAGGAAGATGATCTCGATGTCGAAGATGATGAAGATCATCGCCACCAGGTAGAAGCGCACCGGGAAGCGCTCGGCCGGCTCTCGGGTGGGCACGATGCCGCACTCGTAGGGCGCTTCTTTGGCCGCGGTGGGCTTGCGGGGGGCGAACAGGCCGGAGGCGAAGAACGACAAGCCCGCGAACAGCGTGGCCAGGACCAGCATGCAGAAGATGGGGAGATAGTCGCTCACCGCCGGTCCCTCCTCTTCGTTCCTAGGCCGCTGCCGCCGTGGCGGCCCGCTGGCGCATGATCTCCTTGTCGCGCTGGTGCAGTGCGTAGCAGGTCACGAAGAAGATGGTGCCGGTGGCCAAGGCCATGATGAACGGCGGCACCCGCACGCTGCCGAGGTCGCGCAGCATGACGACGGTGACCGCGGGCTTCGACAGATCAGCGACCGGCTTCGTGTTCTTCGGTGTGGGCTTCACCGACGGCTGCACGGTGACCACCGCGTAGTGGGGCGAGTGGCGGAAGTAGAACTTGTGCTTGCCGATGGTGAACAGCTCGTTGTCGCCGCCCACCCGGTAGGCCGTCTGGAAGACGTAGTCGGTCGTCGTCTTGAAGGGCGGCGGGAACTCCGGCTCTTCCGGCTTCGAGTGGGTGCCGTGGGCGCTGTGGGGGATGATCTCGCTGGGCGCCAGCGCCTGGTCGGTGGCGGCCTGCACGTCGGCCAGGCCCGCATCGCCGGTGTTGAGCTGTGTCCACCCGTTGGGGAAGCCCGCCATCTTCTCGATGGTCGACTGGCTCACGTTCCCGGTGATGATCTCCTGGGTGACCCACGTGTTGGGCCGGCCCTTGAGGCCGATGCCGAACACCATCCAGATGATCGACATGAGGAACATCCACCCGGTGAGGCCGGCCACCGCCAGCAGGAACCCGAGGCGGGCGCCCACGTTGGTGGCCAGCAGCAGGTAGACGCTGCCGCACAGGATGGCGACCGAGGTCAGGACGATGAGGCCACCGCGGATGTGGGGATCCCATTGGAGGGCGGCCAACAGCATGTGTTGCATCACAAGCTCCGCTCGTACTCGACGATGGCGTCGATCTGCTCGTCGGTGAGCATGCGCCCGAACCCGGGCATGCCGCCCGCCTCGTTGCCGCCCACACCGCGTGTGCCGTAGGGCTTGGCGTACTGCGAGCCCGTCTTGATGAACTCGACGTGCGACTCGACATCGGGGAACTGGTTGAGGGTCGACCCGTTGGTGAGGCTGGGGCCGAAGGCGCCGGCCCCGCGCTCGCCGGGCTCACCGTAGGAGAAGCCCTTGGTGTGGCAGCGAGCGCAGTAGGCCTCGAACAGCTTGGCCCCGTCGAGGCCGTACTTCTTCATGGCGTCGGCCTTGACTTGCTCCTCCGGAAGCTGGATGTCGTGGAGGTAGGCGATGAGGTCGTCGATCTGCTGGTCGTTCATGGGGCCGCCGCCGAGCACGCCCCACGGGGGCATGGGGGTGTTGGGCCGGCCGTAGACGAGCACCGAACGAAGCTGGTCGTCGCTGTAGCGCAGGGTCACGGTGTTGAGCTCGGGCGCAGCCCACTTGACCTGCCGGGGCGGCTTGGTCGGGTCGCTGGGATCGGCCAGGGAGTACTCGGTCACGCCCCCTTCGCCCTTGGTGCCGTGGCACCGGCCGCAGCCGAAGTGGCCCACGTTGCCCGCCGGGATCGGAGACTCGGCAGGCTGGAAGAGGATCTCGCCGCGGCCGACGGCTCGCTTGTCGAAGCCTCGATCGGCACCGGCCTGCCTGCTCGGCTCGCGCAGCCAGTAGGCGGGCAGGCCGAGGGCGGAGATACCGAGCAGGACCAGCGCCCACTTGAGCGACTTGTCGAGCCTGGTCGACTCCAGGACGTCGTCGTCGAAATACGGCTTGCGGTTCGGCGCCAGCTCGATCTCGCTCCCGACGGGTGCCGACTCCGGCCGCCGCAAGTGCATGGCGACGTACAGGAGCCAGCCCACCACGAGGAGGGAGGCGACGAGGATGCCGAGCTTCTGCTGCGTGTTCACGGCAGCAAGGACGGGAGCTATGCGCACTGCGGACCTTCTGCTTCCTGGCCGGTGGTATCGACGCCGATCTTGGGGCCCTGGATGACCTGGGCGGTGTCGACGACGACTTGGCCGCCGTCGACACTCACGCCGAAGCGGTCGAGGCCGCGGGGCGCAGGGCCCCCCGTCTTCTCGCCGACGCGGTTGTACTTGGAGCCGTGGCACGGGCACTCGAACCACTGCGAGCTCTGGCACCACGGCACGCGGCAGCCCAGGTGCACGCACTTCTGGTAGAGCGCCGCCACCCCTTGCTCCATGCCTTCGAGCACGGCGCCGGTGTAGGCCTTGCGAGCCTCGTCGAGCGCCTCCTGCGGATAGGGGACGATGTAGCTGCGGGCCTCGGCCACGTAGAACGGCTCACGGGTGGAGGCGATCTGGCCCAGGATCTCGTCGAGCTTGCCGACGCGGATCTTGGAGCCGAAGCCGCCCGACAGGCTCGGCCACAAGAAGCCCAATGTGGAGGCGCCGAAGCCGCCGAGGCCCAGGCCGAACATGGCCACGATGCCTCGGTTGAAGAACTGCCGGCGGGTGACGCCGAGCGCCTCGTCGTCGAGCGGGGTTCGAGGTGCGGGCGGGGCGGGCGTGGCGGGAACGGCGACAGCAGTGCCGCCGCCGCGGTGGGCGAGCACGGCAGCGCGCTCGACGTCGCGGCCGCTCGTGGTCTCGCCTTCCATGTCCTCGATCACGTCGAGGCTGCGGTCCTTGCCGCTGGCCTCGCGCATGCCGCGCATGGCGAGCGCCCGGTCGCGGCGGGCCGCGGTGGTGGCCACGAACAAGATGGCCAGCGCGACGACTGCGACGATGGCGATGACGACGGGGGTGCTCATGGCGTCCCGCTCCTCACAGGTCGAAGATCTCGTGGACGCCTTGGCGCCACGGCATGATGAAGTTGAAGCCCTCGCCTCGGAAGAACGACCCGATGATGACGAGGACGGCCCAGAACATCAGGAAGATCGTCATCAAGGCGATGGAGAACTTCCGGTCCTCGGGCTTGTTCGACGGGTTCTTGTCGATGTAGCCCGCGGCGCCCATGACGATGAGGCCGATGCCAGGGATGGTCACGCCCGCCACCATCGGGTGGAACATCGTGAGCAGTTCCTGGAGGCCCAGGAAGTACCACGGCGCCTTCGACGGGTTGGGGGTGAGGTTGGGGTTCGCCATGCCCAGCAGCGGGGCGTTGACGAACGTGGAGAAGACGAGCAGGAACGCCGTCATGGCCAGCGAGGCCACGAACTCCACGACCAGCAGATGCGGCCAGGTGTGGACCTTGTCGGTCGGCGTGGCCTTGACGTCTTGGATGGAGCCCGCCTTGACGACGGTGAGCAGGCGCTGCGTGTGGCCTGCCGGGCCCTGGATGCCGGGCGCGGGAGCCGCAGCAGCACCGCCTGCGCCGGCCCGAGCCGCCGGTGCGGGCGCCGTGGCCGTGGCCGTGCCGCCGCCTCCGCCACCACCCTCGCCGCCGCCGCCTGCCGCCTTCTGGCGGGCAGCCTGGCTGCGGGCCAGGAGGTGCGCGGGGATCTTGCCCGACGGGTCGCTGGGGGCACCGGCGGGCTGCTGGTCGGCGGGAGCGCCGCCGCCCGTGCCCTCGGCCGCGGTCGCCTGGACGGCATCGGCGGCGTCAGCCGTATGGCCCTCCATCTGGGCCGCGACGGCATCGCCCTCGCCCGCGGGCGGAGTGGCGCCTGCCTTCTTGGCCTCGAGCGCGGCCTTGCGTTCTGCCGCTCGCTTGAGGAGGTGTTCGGGGACTTCAGCCATTACGCACGTCCTCCTTACAGCGGCCCGGAGATGCCGCCGTCCTTACGGACCCGCCAGAAGTGGATGGCCATGAAGATGACGATGACGAACGGGAACAAGAGCACATGGAGCACGTACCAGCGGAGCAAGGTGTCGGTGCCGATCTCGACGCCGCCGAGCAGCACGAAGCGCACCTGCTGCCCGAACACCGGGGTGTAGCCCATCATGTTGGTGCCGACGGTGACGGCCCACAGCGCCAGCTGGTCCCACGGCAGCAGGTAGCCGGTGAACGACAGCAGCAGGGTCAATGTCAGCAGGATCACGCCGATGACCCAGTTGAACTCCCGGGGCGGCTTGTAGGCCCCGTGGTAGAAGACGCGGGCCATGTGGAGGAACACCGAGATGACCATCAGGTGGGCAGCCCATCGGTGCATGTTGCGCACCAGGAGCCCGAAGGTCACCGAGGTCTGCAGGGTGGCGATGTCGTTCCACGCCTGCTCGGCGGTGGGCCGGTAGAAGAACATCAAGAAGATGCCGGTGACCGTCAGCAGGATGAAGAGGAAGAAGCTGAGGCCGCCGAGGCAGAGGGTGTAGCTGACCTTGACCGCGTGGCGCTTCACCTTCACCGGGTGCAGGTGGTACAGCACCGAGTTCATGATCACGTACGAGCGGTTACGAGGGCTGTCGGTGTAGCCCTTCCGGAAGATGGAGCCCGGACGGAAGATGGAGGTCCACATCTGGGACCCCTTCGTGCGTTCCATCATGTCGGCCGGCTTGGGAAGCCGGTCCTTGAGGGCGAATCGTCTGGCCACCGAATCGATCTCCTTAGAACCGCATGCCGTAGGAGTAGCCGTGCTTGTTGTCGCGCTGGTGCTGGTCGCCGTCGCGCGCAGCCACGCCCGCCTTGCCCATGATGATCACGCCGGTCGGGCACCGGTCGACGCACAGGCCGCACCGGGTGCAGACGTCTTCGTCGACGACGAAGACCACGTGGTCGTCGGGGTCGACACCGGGCTGCTCGGTGTTGACCGCCTCGGCGATCGTGCGTGCATCGAGCATGTGGATGCACTTCCACGGGCAGATGTCGACGCAGCCCTCGCACATGATGCACTCGGACTGGTCGATGTGGAGGAACTGCTTGGGCTTGACCGACTTCGAGAGGTCCTCGGGTTCGACCTCGGTCAGCACATAGTCGCCAGGGAACGAAGGAAGCGGCGGGTTGGCGTCTGTGCGAGCCATGCGCGCTATGCCTTCCGGACCAGTGGCCGGCCGTAGGCGGAAGTCTCGATCTCAGCGGTCTTGGGCTTGTCGCTGCGCTTCTGCCAGCGCAGCCACATGGCGAAGTTGAGGACGAGGCCGACGATGTAGATGGCCGAGGCGATGATGTCGCGGATCACCTGGGCCGAGATCATGACGCGGCCGCGGCCGCCGAAGGCGATGCCCTCTTCGAACAGGCGGCCGAAGGGGGTGGGGATGCCGAAGGAGTCGGAGCGCCAGCCCAGCTCGTTGTCGGCCCACAGGAGCCAGCGGTCGGGCAGGACGCCGTAGAGCATGAACAGCAGGCCGAACATCCAGGTGGCGGCCACGAAGGCTTCGCCCCAGGTCAGCGGGGTGCCGGGCTTCCGGGTCTTGCCCACGCGGAGCACGACGAGGGTCATGAGAACGGTGATGATCAGCGATGCAAAGAAGGCGACCACTCGACCGGCTCTCCTACCTCTCCAAAACGTGCTCGTGAATTCGCTCACATTCTATCCGGCGGGGCGGGGGGTGAGCACCGCCGGGGTGAGCAGGCGTTGGTCTAGCACGCTGCCTTCGCGGAGTTCACATCGGCGGAGGGCCAGGCGCCGCACCAGCTTTCGCCAGCCGGAACCGGTGGCGCGTAGAGTCCGCGGCATGACCGAAGTCCCCGAGCACCTGCTCCGCCGGGCCCGGGAGCGCCGGGCGGCGCTGACAGGCGGCGCGGCCTCCGAGGGGGGCGCCTCCGAGGCACCCGCCGAGACCAGCGCCACCCCCGCCCCGGCCGCAGCCGTCGAGGCCGCGCCCGCTCCTGCGGCGGCCGCCACCCCGGCCGTCCCCGAGGCGCCGGCGGCCCCGTCGGAGACCTACGTGCGCGACCAGGCCGTGCAGCGCACCAAGGTGCCCATGTGGGCGGCGCCGGTGCTGCTCATCCTCCCGTTCTGGGCGATCCTTTACGCGGGGGCCTTCGGCAACCGTGAGGCGACCCACGAGCTCGACCCCATCGAGCTCGGCTCGCAGATCTACCGGTCGGCCGGGTGCTCGGCATGCCATGGCGGCGCGGGCGAGGGCGGGGCCGGCCCGGCGCTGGCGGACGAGGAGGTCGAGAAGACCTTCCCCGACCAGGAAGCGCACATCGACTGGGTGAAGAGCGGCTCCATCGGCACGCCTGGGGCACCGCTGCCGTACGGCGACGCCGGCCGCGAGGGCGGCCAGCGCATGTCGAGGGGCGGCATGCCTGCCTTCGCCGGGCAGCTCTCCGAGGCCGAGATCGAGGCCGTCGTGTTGTACGAGCGGGAGCGACTCTAAGGACGTGGCAAAACACGACGTCCTGGTGGTGGGCGGCGGCCCCTCGGGAGCGTCGTGTGCGTACTGGCTGGCCGAGGCCGGCCACGACGTGCTGCTGCTGGAGAAGAAGCGCTACCCGCGTGAGAAGACCTGCGGCGACGGGCTGACCCCCCGGTCGGTCAAGCAGCTGGAGGACATGGGCCTCGGCGAGAAGCTGGCCGAGCACCACCGCTTCGACGGGCTGCGCTCCATCGCCTTCGGGCGCACGTTGGAGTTGCAGTGGCCCTCGCACCCCGATTTCCCGTCGTACGGCTACGTGGTGACCCGCAAGGACCTCGACCACTTGGTGGCCGAGCGGGCGGTCAAGGCGGGCGCCGTGTTGTGGGACGCCTCCGAGGCGGTCTCGCCGGTGACGGAAGGCGGGCTGCTGCGGGGCGCCATGGTCAAGCGCAAGGACACCGGCGCGGTCGAGGAGGTGCGGGCCCGCTACGTGGTGGTGGCCGACGGCGCCAACTCGCGGTTCGGGCGGGCGCTGGGCACGTCGCGCAACCGCAACTACCCGCTGGGCATGGCCATCCGCGGCTACTACGAATCGCCCCGGCACGACGAGCCGTGGATCGAGTCGCACCTCGACATCCGCGACAAGGCGGGCAACGTGCTGCCTGGTTACGGCTGGATCTTCCCGGTGGGCGACGGGCGCATCAACGTGGGCGTGGGGCTGCTGTCGACGTTCAACCAGTGGAAGGCCGTCAACACCTCCCACCTGATGGAGTCGTTCGCCGCCTACGCGCCGGAGTCGTGGGGCATCCGCCCCGAGACGTCGTGCGGGCCGCCCACCGGCGGTCGGCTGCCGATGGCGCTGTCGGTCGGGCCGCACGCCGGGCCGACGTACCTGGTGACGGGCGACGCGGGCGGGGCCATCAACCCGTTCAACGGCGAAGGCATCGCCTATGCGTACGAGACGGGCCGCATGGCTGCGGCATGCCTCGACGAAGCGCTGGCCACGGGCAACGGCTTGGCGCTGCAGCAGTACGAGCAGCGGCTGCAGGATGAGTACGGCCTCTACTACAAGGTGGCCCGGGCCTTCGTGCGCATCATCGGGCGGCCCGAGCTGATGCGCCTGCTGGTGTCGACGGGCATGCACTCGCGCACGCTGATGGAATGGGTGCTGCGCATCATGGCCAACCTGCTCCGCCCCGAGGAGCTAGGCGCAGCCGAGGCGGCCTACAAGGCCGTCGCCGCCATCGCCCGCCTCGCCCCCTCCCGCTGACTCCCTCGAAGTTGCGTAGGAAACGCGCCGTTTTCCGGCGCGTTTCCCCCGCAACTTCCGGTCAGTAGCCGAAGAGAAGGAGCCCTTCGAAGGGGAGCTGCAACCGCCCGCTCGCATAGATCGCGTCGATCTGGGCCTTGGCGTCGAAGTAACTGGCGACCATGATGCGCCTTCCGCCGCTCATGTGGTGATACGCCTGCATGACGCCAAGGGCGAGATAGTCGGCCCCCACGATGAGCGACGTCCGGATCAGGTCGCGGTACACCGCGTTCCCCCGCGCCCCCCGGCCGGCTTCAACCTCGACCACGACACCGAGCTCGTCGTGGACGGCATCGACCTCGTAGGCAACGCGCTCGATCCCCTGCTCGCCGAAAAGCACCGGCCGACGGATGCGATCCGCCTTCTTCTTCCCAGCCTCGACCGTGAAGCCGAGCGTGACCAAACCGTCGCGCAGCGCGGCGAGCACCGAGTCGCTCGACAGGTCGGGGACAGAACGGGAGTCGATCGACGGTTGGGCGTCGCGAACCACCGCCACGAATTCGTGCACCCACGCCGGCGGGGCTTGGTGGCTCGGGTAGTAGCACCAGGTGGGATAGGCGTTCACGGGATCGACCGTAGGCCGACAGCCCACCTCCTGCCCGGAGCCCGTCAGTTGCCACTTGTGCGCGGTCGGACGCGCACAACTGGCACTTGGCCGAGGTGTGACGGACGACCAGTTGTCCCGCGCCTGACGGTGGCGTATGGGTTAACACTGTTAAGCGAACTGGGAGGGACGCGGTGTTGGAACGCATGGCAGGTGTCGTTGTCCGCCGACGGGTGCTCGTGCTCGTCGCCACCGTCTTCGCCTTGGTCTTCTCCGGCGCCGTGGGCGGCGGGGTGGCCGAGCACCTGAGCGCTGGCGGATTCGACGACCCGGCGTCGGAGTCGTTCAAGGCCGACGAGCTCCTGCTCCAGCGTTTCCAGGGCGGCCAGCCCAACCTGGTGCTGCTGGTCACCGCCAACAACGGCACCGTCGACACCAACGAGTTGCGCCAACAGGGCATGGCGCTCACGCAACGGCTGGAGGCCGAGCAGCACGTCATCGGCGCCGTGTCGTACTGGTCTCTCGGCGGCGCTCCGCCCCTGAAGAGCGCGGACGGCAAGCAGGCGCTCGTGCTCGCCCGCATCGAGGGAACCCAGGACCAGGTCAACGACCGCATCGAAGTCATCGCGCCCAAGTTCAAGGCCGACACCCCGGCCATGAGAGTGGGCATCGGCGGCTTCGCCGAGGTCTTCCGCGAGGTGGGCGAGACCATCCGCCACGATCTGGAGCGGGCCGAGAAGATTGCCCTGCCCATCACCTTGTTCCTGCTCATCCTGGTGTTCGGCAGCGTGGTGGCCGCGGCCCTGCCGCTGGCGGTCGGCATCCTCGCCATCATCGGCACCTTCCTGGTGCTGCGCACGGTGACGACGTTCACCGAGGTCTCGATCTTCTCGCTCAACCTGACGACCGCCATGGGCATGGGCCTGGCCATCGACTACGCCCTGTTCGTCGTCTCCCGCTACCGGGAGGAACTGCGCAACGGGCTCGAGCCCCACGCCGCGGTCATCCGCACGACGGGCACCGCAGGCCGCACCGTGGTGTTCAGCGCCGTCACCGTGGCCGCCTCGCTCTCCGCGCTGCTGGTCTTCCCGCTCGCCTTCCTGCGCTCGTTCGCCTACGCGGGCATCGCCGTGGTGGCCCTCGCCGCGGTCGGCGCCGTGGTGGTGCTGCCCGCGCTGCTCGCCGTCCTCGGCCACCGTGTCGACAGCCTGCAACTGTTCAAGCGGCACCCCAAGGAAGTGGGCGAAGGCTTCTGGCACCGCGCCGCCGTCGTGGTCATGCGCCGGCCCCTCCCCGTGGCCACCATCGTCGTGTTCTTGTTGCTGTTGCTGGGCGCGCCGTTCCTCGGCGTCAGCTTCGGCCTGCCCGACGACCGGGTGCTCAACAAGGAAGCCACCAGCCGTACCGTGCACGACGACATCCGCCGCAACTTCGACTCCGACGAAGCGGGCGCCCTCTCGGTCATCGCCACCGGCATCGGCAACCCCGTCAGCCGCAGCGTCGACATCGAGCGTTACGCCACCGAGCTGTCGACCAAGCCCGGCGTGTCGAGGGTCGACGCCCTCACCGGCACCTATGTGCAGGGCCAGCGCGTGCTGCCGCCCACACCGGCGTCGGCGCGGTTCCGCAGCGACGACGCCACCTTCGTGTCGGTGGTCCCCGCGGTAGAGCCCATGTCGGAGGCAGGCGAGCATCTGGTGCGCGACGTGCGCGGCACGCGGGCGCCGTTCGACGTACAGGTGACGGGCATGTCGGCGCAGTTGGTCGACTCCAAGGCGTCGCTGTTCTCTCGGCTACCACTGGCCGCCTTGATCATCGCCTTGGTCACGTTCATCGTGCTGTTCCTCGCCTTCGGCAGCCTGCTGGTGCCGGCCAAGGCCGTGGTGCTGAACCTGCTGTCGCTCACCGCCACCTTCGGCGCCATGGTGTGGATCTTCCAAGACGGCAACCTGTCGGGCTTCCTCGACTTCGACGCCACCGGCATGCTCGACACCACCACGCCGATCCTCATGTTCTGCATCGCCTTCGGGTTGTCGATGGACTACGAGGTGTTCCTCCTGTCGCGCATCAAGGAGGAGTACGACCGCACGGGCGACAACGTGACGTCGGTGGCCGTCGGCCTCGAACGCACCGGTCGCATCGTCACCGCCGCCGCGCTGCTGCTGGCCGTGGTGTTCGTGGCCACGGCGACGTCGAACGTGACGTTCATCAAGCTGTTCGGCATCGGCCTGACGATGGCCGTCATCATGGACGCCACCTTGATCCGAGCGGCGTTGGTGCCTGCGTTCATGCGGCTGGCAGGCCGGGCCAACTGGTGGGCACCCGCGCCGCTGCGCCGCTTTCACGACCGGTGGGGCGTGCGGGAGTCCGACGGCGGCCCGGCCCAGGAGCTCCGGGTGCCGGAGGTCGTGGGATAGCCGTCCGCCGCCAACGGGCCCGTCGTGGAGAGGGCGACCGCCTCCGGGAGGAAATCCTGGAGGCGGCGTCGCGCCTGCTGTTCGAGACGGCCGACGCCGACGCCGTGTCGGTGCGAGCGGTGGCCGACGCCGTGGGCGTGAGCCCGCCGTCGATCTACCTCCACTTCGCCGACAAGGACCAGTTGATGCTGGCCGTGTGCGAGGCCCAGTTCCACGTCTTCGACGAGTACGTGCAACGAGAGGCGGGCGCCGTCGAGGACCCCGTCGAGCGGCTCATCGCTCGGGGGCATGCGTATGTGCGGTTCGGCATGGAGCACTCGGCCCATTACCGGGTGCTGTTCATGGCCGAAACCACGGCCCAGCCGACCCCGGAGTTCTTGGCCGCATCAGGCTTCGGGCGGCTGCTCGACGACGTGACCGAGTGCGTCGAGTCCGGCCGCTTCCGCCAGGCCGACCCGCTGCTCCTGGCAACCGGGCTGTGGGCGGTGGCCCACGGGGTGACGGCGCTGGCCATCGCCCGCCCGAACTTTCCCTACGTGGGGTCGGAGGAGCTGCTGGCCCACCTCGTCGACGTGCACGTCAACGGATTGGTTCGTAATGCATCGCCCGGTCCTGAGGCACGTCGAAGCCGAACTTCCGGTAGAGCTCGTGGGCGTCGGCCGTGAGCAGCATCCAGCGCAGCCGGGCGAACGGGCCGTTGTCGAACGTAGAGGCCGACGACTCGCTCGGCCGTGTCGACGAGCTCGTCCATTACGTCGCCTGAGCGGCTTGGCCCCAGTAGCGGTCGGTGGAGATGAAGCGATGGACCTCGTAGCCGGGGTTTAGGGCGGAGGGACGGTGGCGATGGCGGCGCGGGCCAGGTCGACGGTGCGCTCAATGTCGGGCCACGTGTGGGCCAGGCTCGGGAACATCGCCTCGTAGGGGCCGGGCGCGAAGGCCACGCCGCGGTCGAGCATGGCGCGGAAGAACCCCGCGTACAGGCCGTTGCCGCAGGCCTGTTGCGCGGTGTCGTAGTTCGTCACCGGGATGTCGCTGAAGAACAGGCCGACGAGGGGGCCGACCACCGGCACCTGCACGGGGAAGCCCGCCTCGGTGAGCACGTCGGCCAGCAGGGGGCCGAGCTCGGCGGCCCGGCCGCTGAGCATCGTGTAGGCGGCGGGCGTGAGCTCGTCGAGCACGGCGAGGCCCGCTGCGGTGGCCAGCGGGTTCCCCGACAGGGTGCCCGCTTGGTAGACGGGGCCGAGGGGTGCGAGCACCTCCATCACGTCGCGGCGCCCGCCGAAGGCGGCCAGGGGCAGGCCGCCGCCGATGACCTTGCCGAACGTCCACAGGTCCGGGCGCACGCCGGTCAGTTCCTGGGCGCCGCCGTAGGCGACGCGAAAGCCGGTGATGACCTCGTCGAAGATCAACAGGGCGCCGGCCTTGTCGCAGGCCGCTCGCAGTCCTTCGAGGAAGCCGGGGGCGGGGGCGACGAGGCCCATGTTGGCGGCGACAGGCTCGACGATCACGGCAGCGATGTCGACGTCGATGTCGGGGACTGTGTTGTAGGGGACGACGATGGTCTGGGCCACCGCGCTCTCGGGCACGCCTGCGCTGTCGGGCAGGCCGAGGGTGGCCACGCCGCTGCCGCCCGCGGCGAGCAGGCCGTCGCTGTGGCCGTGGTAGCAGCCCGCGAACTTGATGATGCGGCTGCGCTTGGTGAACCCGCGGGCCACCCGGATGGCGCTCATGGTCGCCTCGGTACCGGAGCTGACCAGGCGCACGAGCTCGCAGCCGGCGACCCGGTCACGGATGGCCTCGGCCAGCAGCACCTCGCGCTCGGTGGGGGCGCCGAAGGTGGTGCCCTGGGTGGCGGCCTGCTGGATGGCTTCGACCACCTTGGGGTGGGCGTGGCCGAGGATGGAGGCCCCGTACGACTGCACGTAGTCGAGGTACTTGCGACCCTCGACGTCCCACACGTAGGCGCCCTCGGCCCGGGCCACGAAGTAGGGGGTGCCGCCCACCGACTTGAAGGCCCGCACCGGGGAGTTCACGCCGCCGGGGATGACCTCGGCGGCCCGCTTGAACAGCTCGTCGTTACCCATGCAGCGTCTCTGCGACCTCGCGCGTGAAGTAGGTGAGGATGATGTCGGCGCCCGCCCGCTTGACCGCGGTGAGGTGCTCGAGGGCCACGGCCGGGCCGTCGATCCAGCCCCGCTCGGCGGCGGCTTTGACCATGCTGTACTCGCCGCTGACGTGGTAGGCGGCCACCGGCAGGTCGACGGATTGACGGGTGGCGGCAATGACGTCGAGGTAGGCGAGGGCGGGCTTGACCATGACGATGTCGGCGCCTTCGAGCACGTCCTCGTCGACCTCGCGCAGGGCCTCGCGGAAGTTGCGGTAGTCCTGCTGGTAGCCCTTGCGGTCGCCGCCGCCCTGGATGGTGACGTCGACGGCGTCGCGGAAGGGGCCGTAGAGGGCCGAGGCGTACTTGGCGGCGTAGGCCATGATCGCCGTGGACGGGTGGCCCGCGCTGTCGAGGGCGTCGCGGATGACCCGCACCTGGCCGTCCATCATCCCGGAGGGGGCGACGATGTCGGCGCCCGCCTCGGCTTGGGCCACGGCGACCTTGCCGTAGAGGTCGAGGGTGGCGTCGTTGTCGGGCTGGCCGGTGCGGTCGAGCACGCCGCAGTGGCCGTGGTCGGTGTACTCGTCGAGGCAGAGGTCGGCCATGATCGCCAGCCGGTCGCCCACCTCGTCGCGCAGGTCGCGCAGCGCCTGCTGCACGATGCCGTCGGGGTTCCACGCCTCCGAGCCGTTGGCGTCCTTCGTGGCCGGGATGCCGAACACGATGACGCCGGGCACCCCCAGCTCGGCCAGCTCGCGCACCTCTTTGGTGAGCGACTCGCGGGTGTGCTGCACGACGCCGGGCAGCGAGGCGATGGGCTGCGGCTCGTCGATCCCCTCACGGACGAACAGCGGCGCCACCAGGTCGTCGACCGTCAGCCGCGTCTCGGCCACCAGGCGGCGAAGGGCGGGGGTGCGGCGCAGCCGGCGCAGCCTGCGGGCGGGGAAGCTCACGCCCACCAGCCTACGGAGTACGTGTCCGGAGTACATAGCGTCCGGCGTCCGGACGCTATGGACCCGCGGCCGGATAGGTCGCGCGACAGCGTGGCAGCGACTCGGGAACGCGGGCGCGCGGCTAGAGCATCGATGCGAGGACGGCGACGGCCTTGCCGGTCCGGTCGAAGCGGTCGACGGGCCGGCGCCAGTCGCGCATGACGCGCCACCACTTCATCCGTCCGATCGCGTGCTCGACGGGCATGCGGGCGAGGGCGTGCTCGGTGTCGCGTGTTGCGCGGGTGCCGCGACGCGGCTTCATGGC
>DATLNE010000012.1 GCA_035536915.1 Acidimicrobiales bacterium | reverse complement strand
CACGACCCGGGCCACGGCGATGACGTGGTCGCCACCGTCATGCTCGGCCACGATGCGACAGTCGACCCAGGCCAGGACACCGTCGAGTATCGGGGAGGCGGTGGCGGGGGACGGCTTCCATGGAACGCCCTTGAACTTGTCGGCGCCCCTCGTGGCGAACACCCGGCCGAGGCTCTCCTGGTCCTCGGCCAGGACGTTGGCGCAGAAGGTGCCGCCATGACGGATGACGGGCCAGCTGACCGACGACCGGGCCGGGCACACGGCCACGAGAGCCGGGTCGAGTGACACCGACGTGAACGACTGGGCGGTGAAGCCGACCGGCACGTCCTTGGCCATCCCGGTGATCACCGTGACGCCGGTGCCGAAGTGCCCGAGCACGTCCCGGAACCGGGCCACGTCGAATTCCTGCGCGGAGCCGGGACCGGCATCGCCCGGCAGGACGAAGTCGGCGGCCATCGGCCCCACCGGCCCAGCAGCCGGCTCGGGGGGCACGGCGGGCTCGGCGGGCTCGGGGATGCGCGCATCGTAGGCGGCCCCTTCCGCCCGGGCTCGCCTCAGCGAGTGGTCGTGCCGACCAGCCCTCGCTGTTGCAACATCACCTTGAGATCGTGAGGGTTGGTGGCCGTCATCATGGCCCCCCGTAGGTCGATGGCACCGGCCTGGTAGAGCTTGACCAGCGCCTGGTCGAAGGTCTGCATTCCGTAGTATTCGCCATCGGCCACGATCTCGTGGATGTCGCCGGTGCGTTGGGGGTCGATGATGCACTGCTGCAGGCGGCCGTTGACCACCATCACCTCGAGGGCGGGCACCCGGCCGATCCCGTCGGCCGTGGGTACCAGCCGCTGACAGATGGTGCCCTTGAGCGACCCGGCCAGCGCCACCCGGATCTGGTTCTGCTGGTGGGGCGGGAAGAAGTCGACGATCCGGTTCACGGTCTCGGTGGCGTCGATGGTGTGGAGGGTGGAGAAGACCAGGTGGCCGGTCTCGGCGGCCGACAGGGCGGCGGCGACCGTCTCCTGGTCGCGCATCTCGCCCACCAGGATCACGTCGGGGTCCTGGCGCATGGCGGCTCGCATGGCGGTGGCGAAGTCGCGGGTGTCGAAGCCGATCTCCCGCTGGTTGATCTCGGCCAGGTTGTCGCGGTGGAGGACCTCGATGGGGTCCTCGATGGTCACGATGTGGACCTCGCGTGTCTGGTTGATGTGGTCGATCATGGCGGCCAGGGTGGTCGTCTTTCCCGAGCCGGTGGGCCCGGTGACGAGGACCAGGCCGCGGTGTTCGGAGGCGAGCCGGCCCACGACTTCGGGCACATTGAGCTCGTCGAAGCTGGCCGCCGAGGTGCGCACCCGCCGGAAGACCATGGCGACCGAGCCCCGCTGGCGGAACACGTTGACGCGGAAGCGGCCGCAGCCGGGGATGGCGTAGGCGAAGTCGGCTTCGTTGCGGATGGAGAACTGTTCCGCCACGTCGTCGCGCATGATGGCGGCGGCCATGTCGGCGGTCATCTCGTTGGTGAGCTTCTCTTCGACGTCCATCTTGCGGAGGTCGCCGTGGACGCGGATCCGCGGCGGCGAGCCCGCCTTCACGTGGAGGTCGGACGCGTCGAGGTCCTCCATGGCGCGAAGGAGACGATCGAGCCATTCATGGGCCATGCACTAGTTCTCGGCGCGCCAAGGGGGGCGGTTAACCTCCACATTCGTGCGCGAGGGGGACGTTTCCGTCGGCGGGCTCTCACTCGCCTACCTCGAAGACGGGCCGGCCGACGGCCCGCTGGCCCTCTGCCTCCACGGCTTCCCCGACTCCGCCTATACGTGGCGGCATCTCCTGCCCGCCTTGGCCGACGCCGGCTACCACGCGGTGGCGCCGTGGCTGCGGGGCTACGCCCCCAGCGGGCTTGCGCCCGACGGCCGCTACACCTCGAGCGCCATCGTAGACGACGCCGACGCCCTGCACGCAGCGCTGGGCGGCGACGAGCGGGCCGTGCTCATCGGCCACGACTGGGGCGCCCTCGGCGCCTACGGCGCCGCCGCGGCCGGCCCCGAGCGGTGGTCGAAGCTGGTGACGATGGCCGTGCCGCCCATGTCGGTGTTCGGGGCGGCCTTCCTGTCGTACGACCAGATCCGACGCAGCTTCTACATCTACTTCTTCCAGACCCCGTTTGCGGAAATGGCCGTGGGCGCAGACGACCTGGCGTTCCTCGACCGGCTGTGGGCCGACTGGTCGCCCGGCTTCGACGCCGCCGAAGACGTCGCCCATGTGAAGGACGCGCTGCGAGCGCCCGAGCACCTCAGCGCCGCGCTGGCCACATACCGGGCCATGTTCCAGCCCGACCCCCACACCCGGCCCGACTGGCCGCTGCCCCAGCCCTGGCTCTACGTGCACGGCCGCAACGACGGGTGCATCGGCGTGGAGTTCGCCCCGCCCGACGCGCTGATCATCGAGGACGCCGGCCACTTCTGCCATGTGGAGCGGCCTGACGTGGTCAACGCCGCCGTCCTGCGTTTTCTGGCGGACTGAACGTCAGGGGAGGCGGCCGGCGCCGTCGCGAACGACGGCGAGGCCGTCGGCCACCAGCGAGTCGAGGGCGGCCTGCGCCCGGGCCGACTCGCCCGGCCAGCCGGCGGCCACGTCGATGCCGTCGAGCGGGACGGGCCCGGCGGCCAAGGCCGCCACCAGGCGGCCCCGGCCTTGGCGCTCCGATCCTTCGAACCGCGACTGCCGGCCCGCGGCGCTGGGTCGGGACCGCCGGCGCCGCGCCAGTGGCAGCCGTCGGCCAACGGGCAGGCCTCGCAGCGGGGCTCCCGCCGAGTGCAGACGGGTGGCACCGAGGTCGAGCACCGCCTGGTTCCACGCCCACCCGCTACCGGGCGGCACTACGGCGTCGGCGTCGGCCTGCGTGGTCACCGACCAGGCCCGGCCCAGGACCCGGGCCGCGTTGACGTCGAGCACGCCGACGTCGCGCTCGAAGGCGAAGGCCAGCACGGCGCGAGCCGTGTAGGGGCCGATGCCCGGCAGGGCCAACAGGTCGTCGAGGGAGTCGGGCAGTCGGCCGTCATGGCGCTCGACTGCGGCGGTCGCGCACCGGTGGAGGTTGACGGCCCGCCGGTTGTAGCCGAGCCCCGACCACAGCCGCACGACGTCGCCAACCGGCGCGGCGGCGCACGACGCAGGCGTCGGGAACCGGTCCACGAACGCCGTGTACTTCGGCACCACCCGGGGCACCTGGGTCTGTTGGAGCATGAGCTCGCTGACCAGCACCGCCCACGGGTCGCGGGTGCGGCGCCAGGGCAGGTCGCGCCCGGCCTCGTCCCACCAGTCGAGAAGGGCTACTCCCAGACGCCCTCGCCGTACGGCCGCTGCCGCATCGGCGCCGCCTCCGCCTTCCACACCATGACCTTACGGCGGAAGTAGCAGACCTCGTCGCCGTGCTGGTTGAAGCCCTTGGTCTCGACCGTCACGATGCCGCGGTCGTTCTTCGACGACGACTCCTTCTTGTCGAGCACCCGGGTCTCGGCGTAGATGGTGTCGCCGTGGAAGGTCGGCTTCTTGTGGGTGAGCGACTCGATCTCCAAGTTGGCGATGGCTGCGCCGCTCACGTCGGGCACGCTCATCCCCAGCACCAGCGAGTACACGAGGTTGCCGACCACCACGTTCTTGCCGTGCACCGTCTCGTTCTGGGCGAACCACTCGTTGGTGTGCAGCGGGTGGTGGTTCATGGTGATCATGCAGAACAGGTGGTCGTCGTATTCGGTGATCGTCTTGCCCGGCCAGTGCTTGTAGACGTCGCCGACCTCGAAGTCCTCGAAGTAACGGCCGAAGGGGCGGTCGTGCACGGTCATGGCGCCGGAGCGTAGAGATCGTCCTCAAGTCGCAACAAATGCTGCCGATTAGGGGAGGCTTCGACCCATATGGCGCACTTCCCGGAAACGTTCGGTTTACGGGGAGGACGTCATCGGTCATCCTGAGCAAGGCCGTCAGGCGGACGGCCCACTACGCGGGCCCATCGGGGGACTCCAATGTCGCTTTCATCGCAGCTTCGCCGTTTCTTCGTCCTGGGCCTCGGTGGCCTCATGGCCGTCGTGCTCCTACTGGCCGGTGCGCAACCTGCGGGCGCCGCCACCACTGAGCACGTCTACGCCCGAGGCGACGCCGTGTTCCACGGCTCGACCGGCGACACGCCGCTGGCGAGCAACGTCACCGGCATGGCCCGCACGCCCTCGGGCGGCGGCTACCGGCTCACGACCGGGACCGGCCGCGTGTTCGTGTTCGGCGATGCCGGTTTCTACGGCGACCTCTCGTGGACGCCCTACAGCCCGATCGTCGACATGGCGGCGACGCCGTCCGGCAACGGCTACTGGCTGGTGGCGGCCGACGGCGGCATCTACTCGTGGGGCGAGGCTCCGTACTACGGGTCGATGGGCGGACAGCCACTCGGCGGTCCCATCGTCGCCATCGAGGCTGCGGTCGACGGGAACGGCTACTGGCTCACGGGCGCCGACGGCGCCGTGTACTCCTTCGGCGCCGCCGGCTTCCACGGGTCGATGCAAGGCGCTCCCTTGAACCACCCCGTCGTCGACATGGAGGCAACCGCAGGCGGCGACGGGTACTGGCTGCTGGCGCGCGACGGCGGTGTCTTCACGTTCGGCGCCGGCCAGTTCTACGGCTCACCGGGCGGGACGGGCATCACCGCCGCCGCCTTCGGCGCAACGGCCGACGACCAGGGCTACTGGGTCGCCGCCACCAACGGCACCATCTCCAACTACGGGAATGCCGCGGCCTTCGATGCCGTGACCGGAGCCCGCCCTCTCACTGCCATGGCCGTCACCCCCAGCGGGGCGGGCCTGTGGCTCGCCTCCGAAGGCGCAGGCCCCGGCGGCGTGGCGGGCAGCGTCATCGACGACACCGGTGCTCCGGCGCCCGAGGTGTGCGTCGGTGTCTACGCAGGCGCACCGAACTGGCGCTCGTTCCAGGGACGGACCGACGCCTCCGGCTCCTACGCCATCACCGATGTGCCTGCGGGTGACTACACGGTCTACGTGAACGACTGCGACGGCGCCGACTACCTGTACACGTCCGTCCCGTCGATCACAGTGCGCAGCGGCGAGACCACGCGCCTCGACGTGACCGTGCAGCGCGCCGCCAAGGTGAGCGGCGTGGTGACCGACGAGGCCGGCGCCCCCGTCTCCAACATCTGCGTCATGGCCTGGGACCGCACCACCTCCTACGGCTACGGCGGCAGGACCACCGAAACCGGCTCGTACCGGCTCGCCGGCATGGAGCCCTCCGACTACGCCGTCGAGTTCGCCCCGTGTTACGACGCCGAGAACTGGGAGACCGAATGGTGGGACGACAAGCCCAGTCGTGACGCGGCCGACCCGTTGGTGCTGGCCGTGGGCGAGCACCGCACCGACATCGACGCGGTCGTCGGCCGCGGCGCATCCATCAGCGGCGTGGTCGCTCCCCCGGGCGAATACTTCGCTTGCGTCAAGGCCTACGACCCCACCGGCGACACCGTCGCCTACGCCTACACCTCGGTCACCGGGCACTACCGCCTCACAGGGCTGCGCGCCGACGACTACAAGGTGCAGTTCGGCCAGTGCGACCAACAGGCCACACTGGCGCCCGAGTGGTGGGACGACCAGCCCACCATGGCCACCGCCGATGTGGTGACAACGACGCGCGGCGGCGCCGTCGAAGGGATCGACGCCAACTTGGTGCCCGGTGGCAAGGTCACCGGCACCGTCATCGACGCCGCCGGACGCCCTGCAGCCGGCACCTGTGTCGAAGCCCGCGACGTCGACGGCACCTACGCGACGTGGGCCACGACGCAGGACGACGGGAACTACACCGTCACCGGCCTGGGCAATTCCTCGTACCTCGTCCGCGCCTTCGACTGCGGCAACGGCATCTACGGCGAGGAGTGGTACAACGAGGCCGCCTCCGCGGCCGAGGCCGACCCTGTTGCCGTGACCGCCGGCGGCGTCGTCTCCGGCATCGACTTCACGGTGACCGGCGCGGCGGGCACCCTGCTCGGCACCGTCGTCGACTCGACCGGCGTGCCGCTGCGCGACGTGTGCGCCATGGCCGACGACGCCAACGGCAACCGGTGGTACGCGTGGACCGACGCCGACGGCAACTACCGCTTCCGGCCCATGCCGTCGGGCTCGTACAAGCTGATGTTCAGTGACTGCGGCCAGTACGGCTACCAGACCGAGTACTACGACGAGCAGACGTCGCTGGCTGCCGCCACACCCGTCGAGGTGGTGGCGGGCCAGGACACCGTGGTCGACGAGGACTTCGGCACAGTGCGCGCCCCTAACGCGCCCTCGTACGTCGCCACATACGCAGGCGACTCGACGGTCTACGTCTCATGGCCTGCCACGTGGGGCAACGGCGGGCGTCCCGTCACCGGCTACACGGTCACCGTGCATCCCACCGGCACGACGATCACAACGAGCGAAACCGGCGTGACCGTCGACGGCCTCACCAACGGCGAGACGTACTGGTTCACCGTGCGAGCGACAAACGCCGTCGGCGACAGCAGCGAGACCTCGTCGGGCCTCGCCACACCGTTCGCAGCCCCTGGCGCCCCGACCGACGTCGTCGCAGAGCCGTGGTACGAGTCGGCGAAGGTCAGCTGGACGGCCCCGGCCGACGGCGGCTCGCCCATCTCCCACTACGTCATCACCGGGTCCGACGGCACAGAGGTCGTCGCCTCCGAGTCACCGGTCTTGGTGGGTTCGCTCACCAACGGGGAGACGTACACGTTCACCGTCAAGGCCATGAACCAGTACGGCTACGGCCCCGAGTCGGCGCCCTCGAACCCCGTGACACCGGCCACCGACCCGGGACCGCCGGAGAACGTGACGGCAACGGCCGGAGACGGCGCCGCCACCGTGAACTGGACGCCGCCCGCGTGGGACGGCGGAAGCCCGGTCACGTCGTACACCGTCTACAACGGCGTGACGTACGAGGCGACCACAACCACGGGCACGTCGCTCACAGTGCCGGGCCTCACCAACGGCCGGTCGTACTACTTCGTGGTCACGGCCAGGAACGCCGTGGGCGAGAGTTGGGGAGCCGAGTCGAACTCGGTGACCCCGGCAGGCCCGCCCCCTGCGCCGACGAACGTCAGCGCCACGGCAGGCAACGGGTCGGCCACGGTCTCGTGGTCGGCATCGGCGGCCAACGGCAGTGCGTTGACCGGCTACACGGTGACCGCGTCGAACGGCGCGACGGCGACCACGACGGGCACCTCGTTGGTGTTCGGCGGCCTCACCAACGGCACCAGCTACACCTTCACCGTGCGGGCCACAAACGGCGTCGGTGACAGTGCCGAATCGGCGCCGTCCGACCCGGTGACCCCTGCTGCGTTGCCTTCGGTCCCGACCGACGTCACCGCCACGGCAGGCGACGGGTCGGCCACGGTCTCGTGGTCGGCATCGGCGGCCAACGGCAGTGCGTTGACCGGCTACACGGTGACGGCCTCCAACGGGGCCACCGGCACGACGACGGGCACCTCGTTGGTGTTCGAAGGGCTCGCCAACGGGACCAGCTACACGTTCACCGTGCGGGCCACAAACGGCGTGGGCAACAGCGCCGAGTCGGCGCCGTCCAACTCGGTGACTCCTGCCGGGCTGCCCGCAGTCCCGACCGGCGTCAGCGCTACGGCCGGCGACCAGTCGGCCACGGTGTCGTGGACCGCGTCGGCCGACAACGGCAGTGCGATCACGGGCTACACGGTGACGGCATCGAACGGGGCCACGGCGACCACGTCGGGCACGTCGCTCGTCTTCGGAAGCCTCACCAACGGCACCAGCTACACGTTCACGGTGCGGGCCACCAACGGCGTGGGCGACAGTGCCGAGTCGGCGCCGTCGAATGCGGTCACGCCGTCGGGTGTACCTGATGCACCGAGCGGGGTGAGCGCGACGCCAGGCGACAGCTCGGCCACCGTCTCGTGGACCGCTCCGGCCGACAACGGCAACCCCATCACCGGCTACACGGTGACGGCCTCCACCGGTGCGACGGCGACCACGGCGGGCACGTCGCTGGTGTTCGGCAACCTCACCAACGGCACCAGCTACACCTTCACGGTGCGGGCCACAAGCAGCGTGGGTGACAGCGCCGAGTCGGCGCCGTCGAACGCAGTCACCCCTGCGGGTACCCCCACCGCGCCTACCGAGGTCACCGCCGTGGCAGGCGATGGGTCGGCCACGGTGTCGTGGACCGCGTCAGCGGCCAACGGCAGTGCGATCACGGGCTACACGGTGACGGCTTCCAGCGGGGCAAGCGCCACGACGGCCGACACGTCGGTCGTCTTCGGCGGGCTCGCCAACGGCACGAGCTACACGTTCACCGTGCGAGCCACCAACGGCGTGGGCGACAGTGCCGAGTCGGCGCCGTCGAATGCGGTCACGCCGGCCGGACTGCCTGCAGCTCCCACCGGCGTCACCGCTACCGCGGGCAACCAGTCGGCCACCGTCTCGTGGACGGCGTCGGTCGACAACGGCAGTGTGGTCAGCGGCTACACGGTGACGGCCTCCAACGGTGCGACGGCGACGACCGATGGCACGTCGTTGGTGTTCAGCGGCCTTACCAACGGCACGAGCTACACGTTCACCGTGCGGGCCACCAACGGCATCGGCGACAGCGCCGAGTCGGCGCCGTCGAACGCAGTGACGCCGGCCACCACGCCCGACGCCCCCACCAACGTGAGCGCCACAGCAGGCAACATGTCGGCCCGAGTGAGCTGGACGGCGCCTGCCTCCGACGGGGGCAGCCCGGTGACGCTCTACACCGTCACCTCGTCGGGCGGCACAACCGCCACCACCACGAGCACGTCGGTGGTGGTGACCGGCCTCACCAACCTCACGTCGTACACCTTCACCGTTCGGGCAACCAACGCCATGGGCGACAGCGCCGAGTCGGCGCCGTCGAACGCCGTCATCCCCTTGCCCGTCCCCGGCTCGCCCCTTTCGGTGCGGGCCGAGGGCGGTGACGGCTCGGCCCTCGTGACGTGGACGGCGCCGGCATCCGACGGCGGTACCCCCATCCTGAACTACACAGTGACAGTGGTGGGCACGAGCACAAACGTGACGGTCCCGGGTTCGGCCCGCTCCGCAACCGTTCCCGGGCTGACGAACGGGCAGCGCTACACGTTCACGGCGACGGCCACGAACGCGGTCGGCACCAGCCCGCCGTCCGACGAGTCGAACTCGGTGAAGGCGCGGCGTATCGGCGGTCGCGCCGCCTGACCAACTCGGCCACCTCCGAGCGGGCGGTGCTGGCCGCCTTGGTGGCGGTGCCACTGGTGATCCTGCCGCCCGCGGCCGACATCTTCGGGCTGCCCAAGCTGGTCGTCGTCGCCGTAGCCGCCGCTGTCGGTTGGCTGGCATCGCCGGGGCGGCTGCGCTCCATTCGCATGGGCGCCCTCGAGTGGGCGGTCGTCGCCTACGTCGGCGTCGTCGCCATCTCGTCGTTGTTCTCGCGCAGCGTCCTCGACTCGGTGTTCGGCTCGCACCAGCGCTACGGCGGCCTCCTGCCGCTGCTCGTGTACCTCTGGTTCGCAGCGCTGGTGGTCGTCGCCTTCCGGGGCCGCCCCGACCGGCTCGACCTCGTGCCGGTCGCCGTCGTGGGCTCGGCCGCCGTGGTGGCCGCCTATGTGCTGCTGCAGACGGCAGGCGTGGACGTGTACGAGTGGGAGCAGGCGGCGGGCGGCACCACTCGCTACGCGGCGGGTTTCATGGGCAACCCCGACTTCGCAGGCGGGCTGCTCGGCATGGCGCTGCCCTTCGGCGTGCGCGCCGCGCTCATGCGCAACCGGTGGTTGTTCGGCGCCGCCACCCTCGTGGTCGCCGCCGGGCTCGTCGCCACCCGCAGCCGTGGCGGGCTGTTGGCGGGAGCGGTCGGCTTGCTCGTCCTCGGCATCGTCGAGCGCGATCGCGTGCCGCGACGGGTCTGGGTGGGTGCGGGCGCGCTGACCGGCGTCGCCCTCGCACTCGTCGCCCTGCGGCCGTCGTTCGTAGAGCGCACCGAACTGTTGCGAACGGAGAGCGTCGAAGCACGGGGCCGCCAATGGGCGGGCGCGTGGCAGGTGTTCTTGGACTCCCCCGTCATCGGGACCGGCCCCGACACCTTCGAGTTCGCCTTCCCCGCCCACCGTTCAGGCGAGGACGGGCGCACCCTCGGCATGCAGATCGCCGACAAGCCCCACAACGTGCTGCTGGAGAAGGCCACCGACACCGGCGTGCTCGGCTTCGCCGCCTACGCGGCGGTGATCGTGCTGGCGTTCCGGCGGGCCCGGCGTGAGGCCGCCGTCTTCGTGGCGGGCCTGGCCGCCTACCTGGCGCAGGCGTTCGTGTCGATCGACGTGCCGCCGTTGGCGTTGCTGGGCTGGGTGATGATCGCCGGGATCGTGGCTGCCTCCGCGCCTGCGGCCAAGGCGACACGGAAGCAGGCGCCGATGGTGGCGCGGACCGTCGCCGCGGCCGCTGTCGTCGTCCTCGGCGCTGTGGCGCTGCGGGCCGACCTGGCCGCGGGCAGCGGCGATTGGGAGACGGCGGCGTCGTGGCACCCGGGCCAGCCGACGTATCGCTTCGGTGCGGCGTTCGCCGACGAGCGGGGGCGTCGTTTCGACGAAGCCATGCGCCACTACGACGACGTGCTGGCCTGGCAGCCGCACAGCGTGCACGCCTTGGCCGGACGGGCGCGGGCCCTCGGGCAGGCGGGTGAGTACCCCGCCGCCGACGGCTCCTGGCGCCGGGCGGCCGAGCTCGACCCGCACAACTGGGAAGTACACAACGGCCATGCCCTGCTGCTCAACGCCTGGTCGAACGCCACCCGCGGCGATCGCGACCTGCGCGGGCGGGCAGTGGCGAAGCTGGAGCTCACGCTGGCGATCAAGCCCGACCACGTGCCCGCGTGGATCAACCTGGCCAAGTTGCGCGCCGCGCTCGGCGACCCGGATGGCACCCGGCGAGCGGCCGAGGAAGCCCGCCGGCTCGACCCGGCCAACGCCGAAGCGGCCTCCCTCCTGGCCCGCCTACCGTGAGGACGTGATCGAGCTCGGGCTGCGCAACGACGTGTACCGCCGGCCGCTGGCCACCGCCCTCGACCGGCTGGGCTTGCGTGAGGGGTGGCGGTGCGTCGACGTGGGCGCCGGTGGCGGCGACGTGACGGTGGCGCTGGCCGAGATCGTGGGGCGCGACGGGCGGGTCTACGCCGTCGACAGCGACCCCCAGGCCCGCGACGAGGTGGCCAAGGCGGCCGCCGCCCACGCCCAGGTGCTCGCCATCACCCAGGCAGCAGAAGCGCTGACGCTGCCCGAGCCCGTCGATTTGGCCTTTTGCCGGTTCCTGCTGATGCACGTGCACGAGCCCGTCGCCGTCCTGCAGCGCATGGCGATGTCGGTGCGACCGGGCGGTTGGGTGGTGGCGCAGGAACCCATCACGACCGCGGGGCGTGTCGGCGGCGTGGCGTTGTCGATGCCCGATGCCCGCCACCCCGACGTGGGCGCCGTGCTGCCTGCCCTGGCTCGCGACGCCGGGCTCGAACTGGTCGACGCCTGGGCCGAAGCCCCCGCGGGCGTCGGCGACGGCCCGGTGCGCGACTACTTGACCGTGCTCACCGAGGTCGACCCCGGCGACGACCCCGTCGTCCTGCCCCCGCTGGTCACCGTCGTCGCCCGCCGCCCCGGCTGACCTCCGTCCCGGGGTTGGTGGGGCGGAGTTACCGGTCGGTACCCTCTCGCCATGGGTGCTCCCGACCTCAACGCCGCCGCGTCCGCTGTCGAGCTGGCCAAGGCCGTCACCGACGGCGCCGCTCGCCACCTCGCCACCCTCGGCGACCTCGACGACCACCAGGTCCTCGCCTACGAGACCGCCCACGCCTCGGCCGCCGTCGAAAACGCCCGAGCCATCCTCGACTACGGGGCCAAGGGCGACGTCGAGGCCCGCATCGCCTGCGCCTTCGTGGCCGACGCCGTGTACGACGTCAGCGCCCGCATCCTGGGCCGGGAAGAGGAGTTCGGCACCACGCCGGGCGCCCTCGACGGCGCCCGCGACTTCGTGCGCACCTACCGCTCGCCCGAGTTCCTGGCCTCGCTGGCAGGCGAGCAGGGGCCGCGCCACCTCGACACCGACTTCGAGATGGTGCAGGACACCTTCCGCCGTTTCGCCGAGGACGAGATCCGGCCGGTGGCCGAGCACGTCCATCGCAACAACGAGGACATCCCCGAGCGCGTCATCTCCGGGCTGGCCGAGATCGGCACCTTCGGGCTCAGCGTGCCCGAGGAGTACGGCGGCTTCGCTTCGGCCGGCGAGGGCGAGTACCTGGCCATGGTGGTGGCCACCGAGGAACTGAGCCGGGGTTCGCTCGGCGTGGGCGGCTCGCTCATCACCCGACCCGAGATCCTCACTCGGGCACTGGTCAAGGGCGGCACCGAGGAGCAGAAGCACGAGTGGCTGCCCCGTCTGGCCACCGGCGAGATCATGAACGCGGTGGCGGTCACCGAGCCCGACTTCGGCTCCGACGTGGCGGGCATCAAGGTCACGGCCACGCCCGACGAGGCCAACGGCGGCTGGCGCATCAACGGCGTCAAGACGTGGTGCACCTTCGCCGCTCGGGCCGACGTGCTCATGCTGCTGGCCCGCACCGACCCCGACCGCTCCA
The DNA here is from genome assembly GCA_035536915.1 of Acidimicrobiales bacterium. NCBI lineage: Bacteria > Bacillati > Actinomycetota > Acidimicrobiia > Acidimicrobiales > Acidimicrobiales bacterium. The sequence goes on along the minus strand of DATLNE010000012.1, from coordinate 56,912 downwards.
AGGGCCACCGCGGGCTCAGCCTGTTCATCGTGCCCAAGGAACGCGGTGACGGCCACGGCTTCGAGCTCACCCAGCCAGAGGGCGGGAAAATGGAGGGCCGGCCCATCGACACCATCGGCTACCGCGGCATGCACTCCTACGAGGTGGCCTTCGACAACTGGCTCGTCCCCGCCGCCAACCTCATCGGCGGCGAGCAGGGCATGGGCCGCGGCTTCTACCTCCAGATGGAGGGCTTCGAGAACGGGCGGCTCCAGACCGCGGCCCGCGCCGTCGGCGTCATGCAGGCGGCCTACGAGGCGGCGCTGTCGTACGCGGAGGAGCGCAAGGTCTTCGGCAAGCCCGTGGGCGACTACCAACTGACGCAGGCCAAGCTCGCCCGCATGGGTGTGATCATCCAGGCCAGCCGCCAGTTCGCCTACCAAGTGGCCCGGCTCATGGCCAAGGGCGAAGGCGCCATGGAAGCCTCGATGGTCAAGGCCTACGTGTGCCGGGCCGCCGAGTGGGTGACCCGGGAGGCCATGCAGATCCACGGCGGGATGGGCTACGCCGAGGAGTTCCCCGTGAGCCGGTACTTCGTCGACGCCCGTGTGCTGTCGATCTTCGAGGGGGCGGACGAGATCCTCGCTCTGAAGGTCATCGCCCGCCGCCTCGTCGAAGCCGCCAAGAGCTAACTGCTCGTCCGCCTGCTCTCGGGGAGCACCTGACGGGGGGCACGACCGCCATCGGCGGCCGCCGCCGAGGCGAGGCCGAACATCGCTGGGAATGCAGGCGGCGCGGTCCCCGCCATGGTGATGACATCGTCGACACCGATGTGGCCGAGGCTGCCGTGGAAGGGGGCGTCACCGAAGGTGAAGATGCCGCCGTCGGCCGCCACCGTCCAATAGCCGTGGCCGGTCGGGGTCTCCGCCATCCCCACCATCAGCGCGTTGAGCGGCTGGCCGCCCTTGGAGCCGTGGAACTCGGCGTCGCCGAAGGTGAACACGCCGCCGTCGAGTGCCAAGGTGTGATAGCCGTCGCCGGTCGGCGTGGCCCCCATGGCGACCATGGGCTGGTTGAGGTGTTGGCCGCCCTTGGAGCCGTGGAAGGGCACGTCGCCGAAGGTGAAGATGCCGCCGTCGCGGGCCACCAGCCAGTAGCCGGCCCCCCACGGGTCGGCAGCCATGCCGACGATGGGCTGGTTCAGCGGCTGGCCGCCCTTGCTGCCCAGGAACGGGGCGGTACCAAAGGTGAAGATGCCACCGTCAGCAGCCACCAGCCAATAGCCGGCGCCGTCGGGCGTGGCCGCCATGCCGACGATCGGCTGGTTCAACGGTTGCCCGCCCTTGCTGCCGAGGAACCGGGCGTTGCCGAAGGCGAAGACGCCGCCATCGGCCGCTGCCAGCCAGAAGCCTTCGCCGTTCGGGGTGGCCGCCATGCCCACGATCGGCGAGTTCAGCGGGAGGTGCGAGACGTCACCGAGGTCGTTGGCATCGCCGAAGTTGGCGACCTGGCCGGCCGATCCGGCGATGAAGTAGCCCACCGTCCCGAAGCCGGCCACCGGGAGAGAGGGGTTGCTCTCGGCGTCGGTCGCGAACTGGAGAGTGCTCGTGCGGCGCCCGTCGTCGTCAGGCCAGAAGACGAGGTCGACGACACAGCTCTCGCCCACCGCCAATGTCACGACCGAGTCCGACCAGCAATCGGTCGCACCGTCTACAGGGTCGACCGGCGTGAAGTCGTAGCGGGCCGAGCCGCCGACCAGGTCGACGCTCTCGATGTCGACGGCTTCCCCGGTGGCTGTGACGGTGAGGCGCTCGACGCCCCCGTACGTCCCCACGCGCTGGGCGCCGAAGTCGATGTGGACTCTATCGATCGAGAGGGAGCCTGCTGCAGCCGCAGGCGAGGCCGGCACGAGCCACGCTGAGAGGCCGACGATGGCGGCGACCACCGCGCTCGCGTGCGAATACCGCCGTTGCTTCATTGTGTGTCCCTTCGAGTGCCCCCGCGTGAACTTCGGATGGTAGCGGCGCAACCGCCCGAATCACAGGACGGTTCTCGAAGGACTACGTCTCAATAGTCAGGTCGCGCAGGTAGAACCAGTACGTCCGCAGGCGCACCACCCGGGCCAGGCCGACCAGCTGCCAGAACATGCGCCACGAGCGCCGCCATCCCTCAACCGGCCCGAACTTGTCGCGCTTGGTGCGATGGGTCACGCCCTTCATCACCCGGGCCGTGGTGAGCAGCCGCCCCTCGGCGATGACCTCGTTGATCATCACCTCGATGGTGTAGCCGTCGAGCTTGTCTGGGGCCACCGCGTCGAAGGCCCAGCGAGGCAGGACCCGCTCGCCGGTGGTCGGCGGGAAGCGCAGGACGACGGGGTTCCACGCGCCGTAGTCGAAGGTGCCGATCGACATGACGGCGCGGCCGTCGACGACCGGCTCGCAAATGGCGTCGAGGTGATGGCTGCGCAGGCCGAGCAGGTCGGCATCGACGAAGAACACCGCCTCGGCGTCGGTGGCGTCGACGCCAGCTCGCATGGCGTGGGCCTTGGACCCGCCCGGCGTGCGTGCGACGACTCGCGCCCCGGCACCGGCCGCCTTGGCCGCGGTGTCGTCGGTGGAGCCGTCGTCGACCACGATGATGTCGCGGACGTAGCGGCAGCCGTGGCAAGCGAGCACCACGTCGGCCACGGTGAGGCCCTCGTTGCGAGCCGGGATGACGACGTCGATGGCGTGCCGTCGGCCCGCCACGGTCGTGCCTACTGGGCCGCGTTTGTGCGCTTGAGGCCGGCGCGCTCGCCCCGGCTGACCATCTTCACGGCCACCTTGCGCGAGGCCTCGTCGATCATCTCGTCACCGAACATGACGGCGCCCTTGCGCTCCGCGCCTTCGGTGGCTTCCTTGTAGGCGTCGAGCACGGCCCAGGCCCGGTCGAACTGCTCCTGCGAGGGCGAGAACACCTCGTTGAGGATGGTGACCTGGTCGGGGTGCAGCGCCCACTTGCCGTCGTAGCCGAGGATCTGCGTGCGGGTGCAGAAGTCGCGGAAGCCCTCGGGATCGCGGACCTTCACATAGGGGCCGTCGATGACCTGGAGGCCGTTGGCCCGGCCCGCCATGAGGATCTTCATGAACGGATAGTGGAAGTAGTCGCCCGGGTACTCGGGGATCTGCAGGCCGCCCAACAGCGACGGCATCTCCATCGAGGCCGAGAAATCGACGGGGCCGAGGATGATGGTCTCCAGCCGCTTGGAGGCGGCGCAGATCTCTTCGACGTTGATGAGGCCACGGGCCGTCTCGATCTGGGCCTCGATGCCGATGTGGCCGACGGGCAGGCCGGCGTTCTGCTCGACCTGGGTCAACAGCAGGTCCATGGCCACGACCTCGGCGGCCGACTGCACCTTGGGGAGCATGACCTCTTCGAGGCGCTCACCGGCATTGCCGACGACCTCGATGACGTCGCCGTAGGTCCACTTGGTGTCCCAGGCGTTGATGCGGACGCAGAGGATCTTGTCGCCCCAGTCCTGGTTCTTGATGGCATCGACGGCCTTGGCCCGAGCCGACTCCTTCTCCAGGGGTGCCACCGAGTCCTCGAGGTCGAGGAACACCATGTCGGCGGGCAGGCCGGGCGCCTTGCCGAGCATCTTCTCGCTCGAAGCCGGGACCGAGAGGCAGGACCGGCGGGGCAAGTTCCTCGTGCGTTCGGACATGCCCGGAATGCTACGAGCCGGTAACCAGGCGACGCCAACCCCACAACCTTGAACGGCGAGAGCCCTTGTTAAAGGTTATTATGTAACCTTTAACAAGGAGTCGACATGAGCAAGGTCCTGAGAATGGAGTGGCCACCCTCGCCCGCGGCAGGACTCCCGCGTCGCGACCGGCACGGGTGCGAGTACGAGGCATACGTACCGGACCCGCTCGTGGGCCGGGGAATGATGCTCGACGCCGACGTGGCGGCCGATGTCGCCGATGCCGAGGCAGCGATAACCCGGCTCAACCTCGAAGCATCCGCGCTGGTCGACACCGAAGCGTTGGCACGCCTGCTCTTGCGCAGCGAGTCGGTGGCGTCGTCGCACATCGAGGGGCTGCAGATCGGCGGACGCCGCCTGCTGCGCGCCGAGTCCGCTCTGAGCATGGGGGTGCCGGCCGACGACGTAACCGCGGAAGAGGTGCTCGGCAACATCGAGGCGATGCGGTGGGCCGTGGACTCGCTCTCCGCTGCCCCCGTCCTCACCATCGACGGTCTGCTCGAAGTCCACCGTCGGCTGCTGGCCCGCACCCCCGGGGCCAAGGAGTTCGCCGGTCGCCTCCGTCATCGGCAGAACTGGATCGGCGGCAGTGCGTACACGCCGTGCCGGGCATCCTTCGTGCCGCCTCCGCCCGACCATGTGGCGCCGCTGGTCCAGGACCTGCTGACGTTCTGCAACCTCGACACGCTTCCGGCCGTGGCCCAGGCCGCCGTCGCCCATGCCCAGTTCGAGACGATCCACCCGTTCGCCGACGGCAATGGCCGAGTGGGGAGAGCGCTCAGCCACGTCGTCCTACGCCGCCGAGGGGTGGCTCCCCGTGTGTTGCCTCCGCTGTCGATGGCCTTGGCGCGGTCGTCCGCGTCCTACGTCGAGGGATTGACCGCCACGCGCTACCGGGGCCGGGCGGATTCGAGAGCAGCCCACGACGGCATCAACAGTTGGGTCGCCCAGTTCGCCGCTGCCTGTCGACAGGCGGTCGACGATGCCCGGGCCTTCGAAGCACGCATCGCCGACATCCAGAAGCAGTGGCGCGAGGCGCTCGGCAAGGTACGGGCCGACTCGTCCGTCGACCTGCTCGTGCGCCGGCTGCCGGGCGCCCCCGTCGTGACCGCAGCGGGGGCAGCAGAGCTCATCGGGCGCAGCTTCCAGGCGGCCAACGGCGCCGTCGAGCGGTTGCTGGAAGCGGGCGTGCTGAAACAGGTGAACGTCGGCAAACGCAATCGAGCGTTCGAGGCCAAGGCCGTCATCGACGCCTTCGCCGACCTGGAGCGCGAACTCAGCTCGCCAGCAGCTGGTCCGGGGTGAGCTGGTCGGTGATGAGGCGCTCGAACCGTGTGGGGTCGCCCGCCACGTACGACCGGCACAGCGGCAGCCCCTCGACGTAACACGTCATGTACGCCCGCCACGTCGGGTCCGACAGGAACTCCACGGCCTTGCGGGCACGGGGCTCGGGCAGCAGCGCCCAGCGGCTGAGGTAGTCGACGACCTCGTCGGCATCGGCGCCATCCTCGTGCAGCAGCAGGGCGGCGTTGCCCCGCACTGCGCTCATGGCCTCACCTGCTTCGGCCACCAGGGCCGCCACCTCGGCGTCGTAGGGAATGCCGAGCGGGTGCAGGTGGCCGGCGACCGTCGCCTCCGGGCGCTCCCCCATGACCACCTCCAAGCCGAGGTCGGCCAAGCCCTCGGCCAGCAGGCATTGGGGCGTGCCCACCAAGAAGATCGTCTCTTCCACCAGCCGACGCCGCCGCACCAAGCCCACCTCCTTGCGGCAGTGCTCGGTGTGGTGCCCGGGGTAGGCCTCGTGCGCCACCAGGTGGGCCAGCGACGTCGACAGCACCGGCAGGTCGGTGTTGACCGCCACCCGGCTGTGCAGGCCGCCGAGGTAGTAGTTGAACCCCGACCACGGCTTGTCGTTCACCAACTCGAAGTCGATGTGCTCGCCCTCGGGCAGGCCGAACAGCCGCTGCGTGCGCTCCCGCAGGTCGTCGGCCAGCGACTGGATGGCAGCGTCGAGCTTGTCGACGGGGACGGCTTGGGCCTCCCGCCACGCCACCAGCCGGTCGCGCACGGGCCCCGACCCGGGGAGCACTTCGTCGAGCTTGCGGTGGGCAGCCGACAACACCTCTTCGTCGAGGCGTCGGGGGCGCACGCCGTAACACGCCTCCACCTCGTCGCTGTAGGAGATGGGCTCGCCTGCGAGCTTGGCTGCGACCGTGCGCAGGCCTCGCACCTGGGCGGCCAGCCAGTGGCGGCGGGCCGCTTCCAGGTCGGACGTTTCCACGTCGGCCAACAGCCGCCCCGCCTCGGCGAGGAGCGCAGCCGGTGGGCGCACCGGCTCGGCCGCCGCCCGCTCGGCCAACGACGGCGGCCCGTAGTAGGCGTCGACCAAGCCGTCGATGTGACGCCCCAGGGCGAGCCCGAGGACGAGGTACCGCTCGACGACGTCGGGCTCAGCCAAGCTGCGCCCGCAGGAACGACAGGGCGCGGCCCCATGCCGTGGCCGCCGCCTCGGGGTCGTGCACCTCGGGTCGGGCGTCGTTGAAGAAGGCGTGGTGGGCGTCGTAGAGGAAGAACTCGACGTCCTTGCCCAGCTCACCCAGCTGCTCCTCCAACCCGCGAGCCAGGTCGGGCGTGAAAAAGTCGTCGCGTTCGGCATAGTGGCCCTGCACGGCGGCGCTGATCCTGGAGTAGTCGGGTTGGGCCTCCGGCCACGGGATGAGCCCGTAGAAGGGCACGCACGCCTTGACCGCGTCGGGCCGTTGCGCGGCCAGCACCAGGGCCAGGCCGCCGCCCATGCAGAACCCGATGACGCCGACGCCGTGGCCCGCCGCCCGGTCACGCACGTAGTCGACGGCGCCGCCCATGTCCTTGCCGGCCTTGTCGATGTTGAGCGCCATCATCAACTTGCCCGCTTCGTCGGGCTCGGTGGTGGTCTCGCCGTGGTACAGGTCGGGCGCCAAGGCGACGAATCCCTCGGCGGCGAAACGGTCGCACACGTCCTTGATGTGGTCGACCAGCCCCCACCACTCCTGGATGACCACGACGCCAGGACCGGTGCCCGCCTCGGGCAACGCCAGGTAGCCCTGGCCGGTGGTGCCGTTGCTCGGAAACTCGACGATCTCACCCATGGCGGGTGACCATACCGCCGCCTCGATCAGTACGCGCCGCCCAGCTTGGTGTGGTCCCACGACACCGTCTTGCGCACGTCGATGCGCACCGCCACCCGCTTGGCACCGACCTGTTCGAGGCCCGGCAGGTCGGTCTCGGAGAACGGCCCGGTGTAGCGCTCGAACACGGCGCGGCCCACGGCCATGATCGCCTCGCGGTCCTCGAGGATGGTGGCCGTGCCGACCAGTTCGACGCCTCGCAGCTCGTTGTAGTCCTTGCCCGTCTCGACCAGGCAGGTGATGCGGTTGTCGCGCCGCAGGTTCACGATCTTCTGTGACTTGCCGTAGGTCCAGAACACGGGGGCGCCGTCGAGCAGGGCGTACCACATGGCCGCCAGATGGGGTTGGCCGTCGGCCCCGATGGTGGCCACGTTCATGGTGTGCCCCGACGCCAGGAAGGCGTCGATTTCCTCGGGGGACATGCGGATCTGGTCGCGCCGGCTCATGCCGACCAGTGAAGTTGCGTACAGATCGCGCTGCAAAACGGCGCGATTCCTACGCAACTTCGGCGGGGCCGTCAGTCGAGCGGCTTGAGCAACTCGGGTGCAACCGCGCAGGTGGCCCGACGCGACCCGATGAGCTCGTCGACCAAGTCGAGGGGCACGACTTCGTCGATGCGGTCCCACGGCTCCGAGGTGTCGGCGCCGAGCCGGTCGACCAAGGCGTCCCACAACGCGTCGGGCAGCGCACGGCCGACGCCCGCCACCACCCACACGGGCGTGCCCGCGTGCTGGGCGACGGCCGCTGCGGCCCGCGACCCGGCCACCGCCACCAAGCCGTCGTGGCCAATGGCGCCCGCCTCCAGCAGCACCAGGTCGGACTCGGCCACCGCCGCGCCGATGCCTGCGTCGGGCACGTCGATGGCGTCGACCCCTGCGCCCCGCAACCGCCGGGCCAGGCCCGCTCCCTCGCCCGCGGCATCGACCACCAGCACCTCCAGGTCGGCTCGCCGGCGCAGCGCGTCGGCCGCCAGCTCGGGCCAGCCCACGACGACGACGGTGGCGTCGTCGGGCAGCTCCTTGGCCAGCGCGGCGGGCGTGGGGTCGCTGTCGAGCTCGTCGGCCGCTCGCCATGCCGCGGCCACCGGTTCGCCCGCGGCCAACACGTTGGCGGCCAGCCACCACATGGGCCCCACAGCCGGGTGCCGGTCGACCAAGCGCCGGCACGCCGTCACCATGCCGGGCGGGTCGGACCCGAAACCCGCTAACGCCCCCGCCGCTTCCCGCACCAGCAGCGACGCGCCCGCGCCCTCGGCCCGGGCCACATGGCGCAACCGCTCGATGGGGTGCATCAAGCGGACGTTACAGCGGCTTCCAGACCATGAGCACCAGGATCGTCACCAGGATCACGTCGAGCACCATGCTGGCGGCAGCCACCGTCTTGCCTCGCCGCTCCATCTCGGCCGCCTGCGGGGGCGGCCCCCCGGCGGGCGGCGGGCCTGCGGCCATCTCGGCCATGAGGTCGCGCATGCGACCGACGTTCTTGGCCACCACCGCATGGGAGATCCCGACGGCCACGATGTAGAGGCCCATCGACGCGCTCAGCCAGAGCTGGCTGAACTTCCACGTCTCGTCGCTCGTCACGATGAGCAGCAGTCCGAACACGAACACGGCGTAGATGAACTTCTGGGCGACCTTCGACACGCCGATCGTCGACTCCAGGACGGCGAGGCCCTCGGTCCCCTTGCGCTTCTTGGCCTGGGCCCCGTACAGCCCGTTGAGCATCACCCCGCCGAAGCCGATGATCGCCGAGAGGATGTGCAGCACCAACAGAACCTTGTAGATCCCGCTTTCGACACCCACGCGGGTCTCCTTTCGACAGACGACGTTGGCTTCGCAGCGGCGAGGGTAGCTGGGCTACCTTCTGGCGCCGTGGCAAGCAACCCCCCTCCCGACCTCGTCCTCGCGCCACTGAACGGCCCGGAGCGGGCGGTCGAGCAACTGCTCACCATGTTCGACCTGTGCTTCGTGGCCGTCGACCCGTTCACGCACGAGAGCGCCTGGATCCTCGAAACAGCAGGGCGCGTCCTCACCGTGTTCGACCAGGCCGACGTGCGGGTGGCATTCCTGTGCACGGCCACCCCGGACGAATGCCGGATGTTCCTCGGCCCGTGGGCCCGCAACGTCATGACCTTCGCCGACCCCGAGCGGGAGGCGGTCAAGGCTTTCGGCCTCGAACGCCTGCCCGCCCTCGTGCACCTCGGCATCGACGGCACCCTCGTCGGCGCGTCGGAAGGGTGGCGGCCCGCCGAGTGGAAGGCCATCACCGACAACCTGGCCAAGCGCATGGCCTGGACGGCGCCGAGCTTCCCGGTGCCCGGCGACCCCGGCCCCTTCGAGGGCACGCCCGCGCTGGGCTAGTCCCCCGCCAGCGCGGCGCCCAGCATTTCGAGCATCTCCTTGGTGCCCGATTCCCGGAGCGCGGGATCGTCGTAGCCGTCGAGGAAGGCGCCCTGCTCGGTCAACACCAGCCGGGTGCCGCCGCCTGCGGGCTCGAACTCGATGGTCGAGAGCGACACCGAGATGCGCTCGTCGTCGAGCGCCATCTCGTAGGCGTAGACGATGCGCTCGTTCTCGACGATGTCGTAGAAGGTCGCCTTGAACCAGTGCACAGGACCGCCAGGCGGGCCGCCCGCGTCGACCTCGTGGCCGCCGACCCGGAAGTCGATCTCACCGGCCACGCTCGTCCACTCCGGCGGCCCGGAGAACCACTTCTTCTTGAGGTCGCGGTCGGCGAACTGGGCGAAGACCCGCTCCGGGGGTACGTCGTAGGTGCGCTCCAACGTGAAGCTGGCGTGGGTGATCATGACCGCTCTCCTGTCTCGTCGAGGACCTCGCCCAAGCGGTCGAGCCGGCGTTCCCAGCCGGTTCGCCGTCGGGCGATCCAGTGCTCGACCGCCCGCAGCACGGCGGGCTCGATGCGGACCGTCCGCACCCGTCCGACCTTTTCCGAGCTGGCCAGGCCACTCGCTTCGAGCACCTGCACGTGCTGGACGACAGCGGCCAGCGTCATGTCGAGAGGCGCGGCGAGCTCGCTCACCGACGCCGGTCCCTGACAGAGCCGGTCGACCATCGTCCGCCGCGCCGGGTCGGCGAGGGCCTGGAACACCCGGTCCAGGCCCTCGTCGGGATGGTCAAGCACACGCTTGACCATAACAGTCAAGCAGTTACTTAACTATTCCACCCTTGGTCATGGCCAGGGTGTCGAGCGCCCGGTCGAGCTCGGCGTCGGTCATCCATCCTCGCTCCAGCACCAGCTCCCGAATTGAGCGGCCGGTCTTGGTCGACTCCTTGATGACCTCGGCCGCCTTCTCGTAGCCGATGGAGGGGTTCAGCGAGGTGCCGATCGACGGCGACGACTCGGCATACGCCTTGCAGCGCTCCACGTTGGCCTCGATGCCCAGGATGCACTTGTCGGCAAAGACCCGGCTGACCGACGACAACAGGCGGATCGACTCCAGCAGGTTGCGGGCGATGACCGGGAGCATGACGTTGAGCTCGAGGTTGCCGGCGGCGCCGCCGAAGGCGACGGCGGCGTCGTTGCCGACCACCTGCGACACCACCTGGCACACGGCCTCGGGCACCACGGGGTTGACCTTGCCCGGCATGATCGACGAACCGGGCTGCAGGTCGGGGATGCGAATCTCGGCCAGGCCGGTGCGGGGGCCGCTGCCCATCCAGCGCAGGTCGTTGGCGACCTTGTAGAGCGACACGGCGATGGTGCGCAGCACGCCACTGCACTCGACCAGTGCGTCACGAGCGCCTTGGGCCTCGAAGTGGTCGCGGGCCTCGGTGAGCGGCAAGTCCATGTCGGCGGCCAAGCGGGTGATCACGCCCTTGGCGAAGCCCTTCGGCGCGTTGATGCCGGTGCCCACCGCGGTGCCGCCGAGGGGAAGCTCGCCCACCCGGGGCAGGGCGGCCTGGATGCGCTCGATGCCGATCTCCACGGCCTGGGCGTAACCGCCGAACTCCTGGCCCAAGGTGACGGGGGTGGCGTCCATGAGGTGGGTGCGCCCCGACTTCACCACCGTCTTGAACTCCCGCTGCTTCTTGCGCAACGACTTGGCCAGGTGCTCCAAGGACGGCATGAGGTCGTTGACCAAGCCGTAGCAGGCGGCGATGTGGATGGCCGAGGGGAACACGTCGTTCGAGGACTGCGAGGCGTTCACGTGGTCGTTGGGGTGGACGTGCTTGCCCAGCTTCTCGGTGGCCAGTGAGGCCAGCACCTCGTTGGTGTTCATGTTCGACGAGGTGCCCGAGCCCGTCTGGAACACGTCGATGGGGAAGTGCCCGTCCCACTGCCCGTCGGCCACCTCGCGAGCAGCTTCGGAGATGGCGGTGGCGACGTCCTTGTCGAGCACCTTGAGGCGGGCGTTGGCCAGCGCCGCCGCGCCCTTGATCTCGGCCAAGGCCCGGATCAGCAGGCGGTCGATGGTCAACCCGGAGATGGGGAAGTTCTCGACGGCGCGCTGCGTCTGGGCCGCCCAGCGGGCGTCGGCCGGGACCTTGACCTCGCCCATCGAATCGTGCTCGATGCGGTACTCGCTCATAGGGCCGAAGGTAGCCTGGTGGTTCTTGGCCCGTCCCCTCCGAACCCTCGTCGCGGCGGCGCTGGTGCTGTCGCTGGCTGCGCCGGTTGCATCGGCCGACCCGCTGGCCGACAAGCGGGCCGAGGCGGAACGGCTGGCCCAGCAGCTCGACGAACAGGGCGAGCGCATCAGCCAGCTGGCCGAGCAGGTGAACAACGCCCGCATCGAGGCCGACAAGGTGGAGGCCGACGCCGCGGCCGTGGCCGCGGAGTTGGCGCGCGTCGAGCGAGAGGTGGGCGACGCCCGGGCCCGCCTTCGGGTGCAGGCGGTGAACGCCTACGTGCGCGGCGGGCGGCTGCCCGCCGTGCAGATGCTGATCTCGGGCGACTCCGACGACCTGGCGCTGCGCAACACCTACGTGGAGACGGTGGTGGGCCAGGAGCAGGCCGCCCTCGAAGCACTGCACGCCGCCCAGCAGGATCGCAAGGCCAAGCAGGCCTCGATGGACGCGGCACGGGCGGCGGCCCGCCAGGCATTGGCCGCGGTGGAGGGCTCGCGGCGCGAGGCGGCAGCCGCCGAGGCCGCGCAGCGGGCCACGTTGGCCCGGGTCCAGGGCGAACTGGGCGCGTTGGTCGACGCCGACCGCCGCCGACGCGAAGAGGAAGCGGCCCAGCGGGCACAGGCGGAACTGGCTCGCCGCCAAGCCGAGGAAGAAGCGGCGCGACGGCGCGAGGAGGAGCAGCGGCGCAACCGCCCGCCGTCGTCGCCGTCGCCTTCGCCGTCGCCGTCGCCATCCCCGTCGCCTGCTCCCGGCCCGGCCCGGCCTCCCGCTGCCGGTGCGGCCGCCGCCGTGGAGGAAGCCCGGCGCCAGTTGGGCAAGCCGTACGAATGGGGCGCCGACGGTCCCGACAGCTTCGACTGCTCAGGGCTGACCCAGTGGGCGTGGAAGGCGGGCGGCAAGTACCTCCCCCACTCGTCGCAGGCCCAGTTCAACTCGACCAGCCGGGTGTCGATCACCCAGGTGCAGCCGGGCGACTTGTTGTTCTACGGCAATCCCATCCACCACGTCGGCATCGCCGTGGGCGACGGCAAGATGATCGAGGCCTCGCAGACGGGCACGCCGGTGCGATACGCGTCGATCTACCGCCGTGACCTAGCGGGCGTCGGGCGGGTGGGTTAGCTCGATCCCCTTGAGCAACTCGCCGAGGTCGATGCCCAGTGCAAAGGCGAGCTTCACCAAGGTGGAGAACCTCACGTCTCTTTTGGCCTGTTCGACATGGCCGACATGCGAGCGTTGGAGGCCTGCCTTGAGGGCCAGCGCCTCCTGGGAGAGGCCCAACTCCTTGCGGCGTCGGCGCACGCGAAGGGCGAGCTTCTGCAGCAGCTCGTCGACCCCGCGGCGTCCTTCCCCCACAGCTAGTCATTGAGTTCTTTTCCGCAGGCGTCTTCTACAGCGAACTCGTAGCAATCGGCGGATTTCCCTATGGTGCGGCGGTGCGAGCGGTGACGATCAGCGACGGCGCAGTAGCGGTGGCCGAACACCCCGACCCCGAGCCCGGCGTGGGCGAGGTGCTGGTGCGGGTGCGCGCCGCGGGGGTCAACAACGCCGACCTGCTGCAGGCCAAGGGCTTCTACCCGGCGCCGCCCGGCGTGCCCGCCGACATCCCCGGCTTGGAGCTGGCGGGCGAAGTGGTGGCCGTGGGGCGCGATGCCCTGCGGTTCTCGCCCGGCGACCGCGTCATGGCGGTGGTGGCGGGCGGGGGCCAGGCCGAATGGGCGGTGGTCCACGAGCGGGCGCTGATGCCCGTGCCGGAGGGGTTGTCGTGGGAGGAGGCGGGCGCCATCCCTGAGGCCTACATGACGGCGCACGACGCCCTGTTCACCCAGTGCGGGCTGTCGATGGGCGAACGGGTGTGCATCTCGGGTGCGGCAGGCGGCGTCGGCACAGCGGCGGTGCACCTCGCCGCGGCGGCGGGCGCCCGAGTGGTGGCGTCGGTGCGCAACGAGGCGTTGCGCGGCGAGGTGCAGGCATTGGGCGCATCGGTCGTGGTGGCGCCCGAGGACTTCGTCGGCGCCGGGCCGTTCGATGTCGTGCTCGAACTGATCGGCGGGCCGAACATGGCAGGCAACGTGGAGGCGCTGGCTCCGGGCGGGCGCATCGTCGTCATCGGCGTGGGCGGCGGGGCGTCGGCGGAAGTGAACCTGTTGGCGCTGATGGCCAAGCGGGCCCGCATCACCGCGTCGACGTTGCGAGCCCGGCCCTTGGAGCAGAAAGCCGACGCGGCACGGCGCATGGAGGCGCACGTGCTGCCGTTGTTCGAGGAGGGCCGCCACCGGGTGCCGCTGGTGGCGACCTACCCCCTCGACGAGGTGGCCGCCGCCTACGAGCGGTTCGCGGCGGGCGGCAAGCTCGGCAAGATCGTCCTTGCTCCTTAGACCACGGTGTAGCCGCCGTCGACGACGATGGTCTGGCCGGTGACGTAGGTCGATGCGTCGCCGGCCAGGAACAGCAGGGCGCCGTCGAGCTCGTGCTCACGGCCAGGGCGGCCCATGGGGACCTTTGTGCGAATCCAGCGCAGGCCCCTGTCTTCGTCGGTGGTCATGTCGCCGGTCATCTCGCTGGGGAACCAACCCGGCGCGATGGCGTTGACGCGCACGCCACGGCGGGCCCACTGGGCGGCGAGCTCGCGGGTGAGGTTGACGACGGCGCCCTTGCTCGCCGCGTAGCCCGCTTGCGGGATCTGGCCCACGCCGACCAAGCCGAGCACGGATGCGATATTGACGATCGACCCGGAGCCCCGTTCGAGCATGTGGCGGCCGACGAGCTGCGACAGGACGAAGACGGCTTCGAGGTTGACGGCAACCACGTTCCGGAACATCTCCCGGGGCTCGTCCTCGGCGGGCACCTTGTCGCCGATGCCCGCGTTGTTGACCAGCACGTCGATGCGCCCGTAGGCGTCGAGGACGCGGGCGACCAATGCCTCGCAGTCGTCGTCGGAGACGACGTCGCACTGCACGGCGAGGCTGCCCGGCAGCTCGGCCGCCAGCGCTTCCAGCCGGTCGGCGCGGCGGGCGGCGACGACCACCTGCGCGCCGGCGCCGTGCAGGGCACGGGCCATCTGCACACCGAGTCCGCTGGAGGCACCGGTCACGACTGCGACGCGATCTTCGAGGGAGAACATGGCCGGCGACTCTACGATCCGGCGGTGGCCGATCTCCTCTCCGCCGACGAGGCGCGGCGCGCCTTCTTGCGCGCACAAGGCGTACTCGGTGCGGTCGACCGGCGCACGGGCGTGGAGGGCGTGCTGCGACTGCTCGGTGCCGTGCAGCTCGACACGATCTCCGTGCTGGCCCGGTCGCACGAGCTGGTGGCCTACGCGCGCCTGGGCGCAGTGGGCCGGGCTGCCGTGGAGTCGGCGTACTGGGGCGCGCCGCCTCGGGCCTTCGAGTACTGGGCCCATGCCGCCTCGGTACTGCCGATGGAGGACTGGCCGTGGTTCGCCGCCCGTCGGCGCCGCTACCACGACTACGACTGGTCGCGGGAGGTGTCGGCCACCGCGCTCGCCATCGTGCGCGACCGGCTGGCCGACGGGCCCTGCACCGCCACCGAGTTGGGCGGTGCCAAACGAGGGGGGCCGTGGTGGGACTGGTCGGAGGTGAAGATCGCCGTGGAGCGCATGCTGGCGTGGGGTGAGGTGGTGTGCGTCGAACGGCGGGGGTGGAAGCGCGTCTACGACCTGCCCGAGCGGGTGGTGCCGGCGGCGCTGCTGGACGCGGAGCCCGACGACCACGAGTGCCGGGTGCAGTTGGTGCAGCGGGCGGCAGCCCGGTTGGGCGTGGCGACCGTGCGAGACCTGGCCGACTACTACCGGCTCAAGGTCGTCGACGTGCAGGGGGCCTTGCCCGACAGCGGGTTGGTGCCGGTGTCGGTGGCGGGGTGGCCGGAGGCGGCGTGGGCCGACCCTGGCGCGTTGGCCCGGCTGGGCGAACGGGGCAGGCACCGCACGACGTTGCTGTCGCCGTTCGACTCGCTGGTGTGGGACCGGGCGCGCACCCTGCGGGTGTTCGGGTTCGAGCACAAGCTGGAGGCGTACGTGCCCAAGCCGCTGCGCGTGCACGGGTACTTCACCATGCCGCTGTTGGCCGGGGGCCGGCTGGTGGGCCGCGTCGACCCGGCCCGGTCGGGGCGGACGTTGGTGGCTCGGCAGGTCTCAGTAGCCACGGGAGCGGTGGACGCCTTGGCCGTGGCGTTGCGGGAAGCAGCCGCTTGGGTCGGCTGCGACGACGTGGTGGTCGAGCGGGTCACGCCGACTGCCGTGCTGGCTCCGCTGCAGGCCGCGCTGGCTTGAGTCAGACGCCGAGTCCCAGTTGCTCGACCTCGGCGGTCGGCGTCGTCGGTGCTGCGCCTGTTCGGCGGCGGGCTTCGGTGACGTCGGAAGGCGACTCGGCGAACAGCGGCCGGGGCCGGTTGCGCGGCAGCCCGCCCGCTTGGGCGACGAGGTCGCCCACCCGGGCGGTCAGCGCCTCCTGCTCCTTCTTGGGGAGGTAGGCGCCCTTGTAGCGGCGGCGGTACTCGTCGACCAAGTCGGGACGTTGCTCGGCCAGCCGGGCCAGAAAGTGTTCGCGGACGCCGGGGCGCAGGTGGAGCGACATGGCCGACAGCGACACGGCGCCTGCGCCGACGCATGCAGTCACCACCTCACGCAGCTGGTCGTCGCCGTCGGAGATGCCGGGCAGGACGGGGGCGACGAGGACCCCGCAGGGGATGCCCGCGTCGTTCAGCTTGCGCACTGCCTCCACGCGACGGCAGGGGTGCGGCGTGCCCGGTTCGGTGGCTTTCCAGACCGCTTCGTCGAGGGTGCCGATGGAGAAGTTGATGCGCACCTGGGTTCGCTCGGCGGCGGCGACGAGGAGGTCGAGGTCGCGCAGGATGAGCGTCGACTTGGTGAGGATGGAGAAGTCGTTGCGAGCCTCGGCCAGCACGCGCAGGATGCCGCGCGTCAGGTGGTACTTGCCCTCGCAGCGTTGGTAGGGGTCGGTGTTGGTGCCCATGGCGATGTGGTCGCCCTGCCACTTGGGCGAGCGCAGTTCGGCGCGCAGGCGTTCGACGGCGTTGACCTTGACGACGATCTTGCTGTCGAAGTCGGCGCCGATATCGAGGCCGAGGTACTCGTGGGTCGGGCGGGCGAAGCAGTAGGTGCAGGCGTGGCTGCAGCCCCGGTAGGCGTTGATGGTGTAGCGGAAGGGCATGCGGGAGGCGGCGGGCACCTCGTTGACGATGCGGCGGGCGTTGACGTGGAGGAACTCCAGGCCGCGGAACTCGCCTGTGCCGACGTGACGCTCGACCAGTTCCTCGTCGTCGAAGAAGGCGCCTTGGCCGAGCTGGTCGTCGGCCAGCTTCCAGCGGAGCTTGGTCTCCGAGGGCATGCCACGATTGTATCGAACAGACGTTCGGAAGGCGTTCAGTCGACCTCGGACCAGGCGGTGATCATGGCGGGCAGCGAGCGGGAGACGAGCTCGATGAGTTCGTCGTCACGATCGGCGGTGCCCTCTTCCAGCCAGTGGACCACGGCGTCGACCAGCCACGACATCAGCGCTTCGGCCGCCCACCGCTTGCGGCGCCGATCGCCGCCCAGTGCGCGCTGCGACAGCATGGCGACGGCGACTTTGACCGCTTGTTGGCGGAAGCGCTCGGCGTGCTCGGCGAACTGCGGTTCGCGGGCGGCGTGACGCCACAGGAGGACGAAGCCGTCGGGGTCCTCGCGGGCGACGGTGAGCAGCGTGCGCACCCCCACACCCCGGGGCGGGTGCTGGTCGAGGCCCGCCACGAACTCCTCGGCCAAGCGCTTCGAGACCCGTTCGAGCACGGCCTCGTACAGCTCCTCTTTGGAGGCGAAGTGGCGGTAGACGATCAGCTTGGTGATGCCCGCTTCGGCGGCCACGTCGTCCATGGAGGTGGCGGCGAACCCCTTGTGGGCGAATGCGGTCGCTGCTGCCTTGAGGATGGCCGCACGGCGCTCCGCTCTGGGGAGCAGTTGGCGGGTGACTTGCGGCACGTTCACCTTGCCAAGTGTATACGCACGAGTTTACACTTAGGAAGATGACCACGGTCGCGGTGGAGTGGGCGCGCCAGGATCTTCTGGAGAGCGAGCCGATCGTCGAGCGGCTCGTCGCCGGCGGCGTGCGCTGCCATGGCGGGTTCGATGCCGAGGGGCGCTACGTGTCGCCCCGCACCCGCAACCGGTGGCCGGCCATTCACTCCTGGCAGGAGCAGCACCGGGCCCAGTTCGGCACCGACCTGCTCGACATCCTGCTGGAGTCGTGGCCCGAGGCGTACCCCAACGTGGCCCAGGCGAAGTTCCTGCTGGCGCAGGGCGTGCCGGAGCCGATCATCTCGTCGCTCACCCGCATCGGCACCGTCGAGGGGTTCGGAGCCATGATCCGGTACTCACTCATCCCCGACTTCCAGGCGTGCTTCGACGAGCCGGTGGAAGGCACGGCCATGGTGCACCTCGACAACGGGCTGTTCGAGGCGCACGCACGGGACGAGGCGGGCTACGGCGACGAGGGCGGCCACAAGCAGATGTGGTTCGCGGCGCGCGACGTGGCCTTCGAGCACCCGGTGACCGAGGACCAGACCGAGGTCATGCTCCAGCGCATGGGGATCACCACGTCGAACGGGTCGCGGGGGCCGATCATCCCCGAACCCATGTTCCCGGCCGTCGACGCCAACCTGGAGATGCTCATCGCCCGCATGGCGAGCCTGCTGCTGATCGAGATCAGCGCCCACCACGTGTTCGCCTGGGCCGAGGAGGTGCTGTCCGACCCGTCGCTGGTGGCGGGCGACGGCGAGGCGGCCCGGCTGGTGTCGTACATCAGGGCCGACGAGGCGCCGCATGTGGCGTACCTGAAGACGGTGCTGAGCGAGATGCGCGACCGCACGTTCGTGACGTCGGACGGGCGCAAGGTGCCGGGGACCGAGATCGTGGGTGGGCTGTGGGAGCGGGCCAAGGCCGAGTCGCTGGGGCCGCGTCGCAATCAAAACCTGGCCCTCACCTTGCGCGAGGTCGAGCACGCGCTCGACGGGCACCCGCGGCGCGACGACTCGCTGGAGGAGTTCCACTCGTTGGGGACGATCCGGCCGTCGAGCGACGGCAGTTGGACGCCGGTCGCCCCGGGCTACTGATCGCTCAACAGGTCGAGGACGCGTTCGGGGGGTCGGGCGATCACGGCCCGGTCGCCCCGGATGACGATGGGGCGCTCGATGAGGATGGGGTGCTCTGTCATGGCGTCGAGGAGGCGGTCGCCGTCGGCGTCGGCGTCGGCCAGGCCCAGCTCGGCGTAGACGTCCTCGCCGGTGCGCATCATCTGCCGGGGGTCGTCGATGCCCAGCAGTTTCATGACCCGCTCCAGCTCCTCGCGGGTGGGCACCTGCTCCAGGTAGCGGACGTAGTCGGCCTCGATCCCCTGCTCGGCCAGGATGCCTTGGGTGGTGCGGCACTTCGAGCACCGAGGATTGAAGTAGACGGTCGTGTCCATGGCCGACGAGCCTAGGACGGTGGCCCGCACCGCCTCCCCGTCCAACGGGCTCCGATTCGGGCTGCTGTGCGGGGCGACGCTGTTCCAGTTCGTCACCATGGGCATCTACTTGTCGGCCCTGCCGCTGTTCGTCACGGGCGAGCTCGGCGGGTCCCGCTCCGCCGTTGGGCTCACCGTCGGCGCCTTCTCGTTGTCGGCGGTGCTGCTGCGGCCCACGGTGGGGCGCGAGATCGACAAGCGGGGGCGTCGGTTGTTCCTGGCCGCCGCACCGTTGATCCTCATCGTCACCTCGGCGGGCTTCGGCCTGGCCCGGGCCGTGCCGGTGGCGGTGGCGCTGCGTTTGGCACAGGGAGTGGCCGGGGCGTGCTTCTACACGGCGGCGGCCACGGTGGCCACCGACCTCGCCCCGGAGGGCCGGCGGGCGGAGTACTTGGCCCGGTTCAGCCTGTTCCTGTACGGCGGGCTCGCCATCGGCCCTGCCCTCGGGGAGGCCATCGTGAGCAGCCGGGGGTTCGGGTGGACGTGGGCTGCGGCCGGCACCTCGGCCGTCGTGTGCCTGGTCGTCGCCTTGGCCCTCCCCGAGACGCGCTCGGCCGAGGCGGCCGCCGCCCGGCTGGAGGCGGTGGCGCCACGGGGCTTCGCCCGGTTCCTGCACCCCGCCGCCGTGGGGCCTGGCGTCGTCATCATCACCGCGGCGGTGGGCTACACGTCGATCACCGCGTTCTCGCCCCTGTACGCCCGGCGCATGGGGATGGCCACCTCCGGTCCGCTGTACGCGACGTTCGCCCTGAGCGTGTTGGTGGTGCGCTTGGTCTCGGGGCGGCTGGCCGATCGGTACGGCCGAGTGGAAGTCGCCCTGCCTGGCATGGTGCTGGCGGTGGCGGGCCTGACGTTGATGGCCTTGCAGGTCTCGCCCGCCCTGGCCTTCGTTGGGGTCGCCGGGTTCGGGGTGGGCTTCTCGTTGGTGTTCCCTGCGCTCATGGCCCTCACCGTCGACCGCGTGCCGGAGACCGAGCGGGGCGCCGCCGTCGGTTCGTTCACCGCCTTCTTCGACATCGGCTCATCGACCGGCGGCTACGCCGTGGGGGCGGTCGCCGACCGGTGGGGGTTCGGCGGCGGCTACGGCTTGCCTGCGGGCATGTGCGCGGTCGGTGCGGTCGTGCTGGCCCGGCTCGGGCGCAAGGTCCGAGCTGAAGCCGACGCGGTGGCGGGCGAGGCGGCGCTGCCCGAACCCTCCGGCACCTGAGGGGCGCGCGCTACAGCGTCGGCCTCCGGCTGCCGACGTGGTGTCCATGGACGTCGCCGTATCGGTTGCACTTCTGGTCGTTGCACTGGCGGGCTTCGGCACCGTGGGCTCGACCACCTCGCACCGCCGTCGCTAGGACGGAGGTGCCCGGGGCGGGATTCGAACCCGCACGGCCCTTTCGGGCCAGGAGGGTTTAAGCCCCCCGTGTCTGCCGTGTTCCACCACCCGGGCGCAGGTCCACGGTACCGGTGAGGTCGAGCCCGAAGGCCGGCAGCGGCACCGGCGCCGAGTCGCGATCCGGCATGTAGAACGAACCCAGCCTTTTCGTAGGTGCGGTAGCCGGCCACCGCGCTGACTCACTCCCACCTCCTTTCGGCTCGACCTCCCATACCTGCACCTATGCCGCCATCGCCTCCGGGACCACGGCGGCCCGCAGCGCCAGTCGCCACCCTTCGGCCTCGCGCCCGCGCAGGCCGTTGGCGACGACGACCCCGTCGACCATGTCGCCCAGCACGTCGTCGATCGACCGGCCACGCACCTGGACACTCACCATCAACCCCCCGCCTTGCAGCCGTCGAATGGTCCTCCGGGCACCCGCAACCCGGGGCGGGCTCGAGAACGACGGCAGCACGAGCCCGTGGCGACGTACCTCGGCGGCAAGCACCTGGGCCAAGGCGCTGAAGGAGAGGGACGACGCGTGCACAAGGACCATCTTGACGAGGGGGTGTGACAACAAAGGCTGGAGCGGCAAGGCTGGCGCTATGAGCGACCAGTTCGAGACACGGTCCGGCGGGGAGCACGACGACGCGGAAGAGGTGGCGGGGATTGATCCCGTCCCTGTCCTGGGGCCCGACGAGGGCCTTGCGCCGGAGCCGCCCGAGGCCTTGGACGACGAGGCGGACTGGGAGCCCGTCCCGGCTGCCGTGCCGTCCTCTCCCGCGTGGGTGAGCGCAGTGACGGGCGTCGGGCTCGGCTTGGTGCTCGTGCAGGCGCTCGTGCTGCTGGGCACCCTGGCCCAGAGCCTGGCGGTGGCCCGCTACCCCGGCGACTTCTTCCACAAGCTGGGCGTCGTCCTGCTGAGCAACGTGGGCAGCGCCAACGGCCTCGCCCTCCTGGTTGCCGCCGTCGTGGCGGGCCTGCCCACCCTGCTGGGTGCGCCGACGAGCGAGGGCGTGCGCCGCCGCCAGGCGCTGGTCTTCGGCATCGGCGGGGTGCTCGCCGTGCTCCTCGTGCTGGGCACGCCCATCGCCGTGCGGGCCCGCATCCATGCCCTCGACGTGGGCGGCCAGGCCGTCGACGCCCTGGCCCGGCGGGTGCTCGCCACCTACGTCGCCGGCACCCTCGGCACCGCCCTCGTGGCCCTCGCGGCTTGCCTCGGATTGTCCCGGGCAAGCCGAACTGTCTCACCCCGTCCGTAACATCGTCGGCGTGGAGGATTCCCCTCTGACGCCGACCCAGCGCCGAGTGCTGGAGGAACTGATGGCGGCCGGTCGGCCGCGGCCGTCGTTCCCCGACACCTTGGCCGAACGGCTCAGGGCGATGTTGGAGGAGGGCCTCTCCGAGGCGGCAGTGCGGGTGGGAGCCGACGGGCTCGTTGTCCGCAAGGCCGACCTCTCGCAGGTCCACGCTTGCGAGGCGCATTACCTCGCCGAGAAGACGTCACCGTGGGACGGGTGGAACTCCCGCAACGCCCGAGGGACGGTGGCCCACAAAGCAATCGAGTTGTCGGTCAACCTGCGGCCGTGCCCGCCGCCCGCAGCGTTGGTCGACCTCGCCATCGACCGGTTGGTAGAGGAGGACTGGGACTGGGGCCCCGGTCGATGGCTCTCTGAGGCCCCACCCACGGAGGCGGCGGAGCTGCGGGCGTACGCCGCCGACGTGGTGCACAAGTTCTCCGACGAGTTCCCGCCGCTGAAGCCCGCATGGCGGCCTCGTCTGGAGTCGTCGCTCTCGGCCGTGCTGTGCGGCGGTCGGGTGACGTTGCGGGGAAAGGTCGACCTGGCGCTGGGCCAAGCCCAGGGGACCGAAGCCCGCGTGATGATCGTCGACTTCAAGACCGGCCAACCAGCGGCCGGCCACCGCGACGATCTTTGGTACTACGCCCTACTGGAGACGCTTCGGGCCGGGGTGCCGCCCTTCCGGGTGGCGAGCTGGTACCTCGACTCGGGGCACGGCCAGTGGGATGACATCGACGAGGACGTGCTGGCAGCCGCGGCCCGGCGCGTCGTCGACGGTGTGGCAAAGGTGATCGAGTTGCAGGCGGGTGAGCGGGAGGCCCGCCTGCAACCCGGTCCGACGTGCGGGTACTGCGTGGTGCGCGCCACGTGCCCGGGCGCCCAGGCCTGGATCGAACAACGAGCGGAGGCGGGGGTGATCTGACTGGCCCACTTCGACAACTGAACGACGGTTGCTTGCGCGCGCTTGCGAGGCGCGCCTAGTCGGGGACTGTCGCCAGGAAATGCCGCAGGTGGCGGGCGAGGGTGGCCGGACGGATGCGGTACTCCACGATCGAGGACGCCTCCACCAAGGTGGCGTCGGGCAGGCGGGCGACGAGGTCGCGAGCGTCGGCCAAGGCGTGCAGCGGGTCGTTGCGATGGGCGATGACGAGCGCAGGCATGGTCAGGCGGCGCAGGGAGGCCTCGTCCTCGGCGATGGGAGCCTCGGCCAGCAGGCCGGTGAGGATCGCTCGCGCCACTCGGGGGTCGAGCGACGCCACGTCGCGCATCGCCGCGGCCTCGGGCAGCCGCCCTCTCGGCGCAGGCAGGCGAGCGAGCACCCTCGATGCCGGAGCCAGGAACGGCGCCGCCCCTGCGTAGGCGGCGGCCAGCGCCGAGAAGGCCGGACGACCGACGCGGTGCCCGCGCAGCAGCACGGGCATCTCGAGTACCAGCGCGTCCATGCGCCGGGCGTGCTCGTGGGCGGCGGCCAGCGCCACGTTGGCGCCCAGCGACAACCCACCGACGACCGCTCGTTCCACGCCCAGGTGGTCGAGCAGGCCGACGAGGTCGGCCGTCAGCTCGGCCCACGTGTAGCGAATCGGGTCCGTGGGTTTGTCCGACTTGCCGTGCCCGTGCAGGTCGAGCAAGACGATGCGTTGCTCCGGGAGCAGGGCGGCTACCCGCTCCAGCATGCGAGACGACCACAGCAGCCCGTGCATCAGCACCACCGGACGCCCGTCCGGCCGGCCGCGCGCGCCGTAGTGCAGCCGCAGGTCGTCCCGCATGAACGTGGGCATGACGGGGGACACCCTTCCCCATGCCCGCCGGGGAACGCCAGCCCGACCACGCCCTAGGATCAACGGCGATGGGGGCCGAGAATCCGACGCAGCTACGCCCAGAACTGTCGACCAAGGGCGGCGAGCTCGTCCCCCTGCCGCGGGCGAAGCAAGGCCCGGCCGACCCCCGGTTGTCCGACGTCGACGAGTGGGGGCGCTCCGAGCGCATGCGGGAACTGGCCCGTCGCCTCTACGACCCCATCTACCGGCGCTGGTTCCGGGTCGAGTGGGAAGGCCTGGAGAAGATCCCCCGCAACGGCGGTGCACTGCTCGTTGCCAACCATGCGGCGGCCATCCCCTCCGACGCGCCGGTGATCATCCACGGGATCGAAGAGGAGCTGGGGCGACCGGTCTACGGCTTGGCCGACAACTTCTTCCGGACCGTCCCGGTCGTTGGCACCTTGTGGTCGCGCACCGGCGGCGTGCCCGCCCACCCCGAGAACGCCTACCGCCTCCTGCGGGAGCAGCAGCAGCTGGTCCTCGTGTTCCCGGAAGGCGGCAAGGGGCCGGGCAAGACCTACGACGAGAAGTACCGCCTGCGCCGCTTCGGTCGGGGCGGGTTCGTGGAGATCGCCATGCGGGCGGGGGTGCCGATCGTGCCCATCGCCGTGGTCGGCGCCGAAGAGTCGATGCCGATCATCTTCAAGGTCCCCTCGCTGGCCAAGATGCTGGGCGTCCCCTACGTCCCTATCACCGCCAACCACCTGGTGTTCGGGCCGCTGTTGGGCACCGTCCTCTACTTCCCCACCAAGTTCAAGCTCCGGGTCCTCGACCCGGTGCACATCGACGTGCCCCCCGACCAAGAGCGCTATTCCAAGAGCCGGGTCATGGACGAAGCGGAGGACATCCGGGTGAAGCTGCAGGACACGCTCTACGAGATGCTGGCCCGCCGCAAGAGCGTCTGGTTCGGCTGATGGGCCACCGCGTCCTCGTCACCGGCCTCGGCAGCTTCTGGGGCGGCCGCGTCGCCCAGGTCCTCGAGGCCGACCCCAACGTCGAGGTCATCGTCGGCCTCGACCGGGAAGCGCCCAAAATCCCCCTCGAGCGGACCGAGTTCGTGAAGTCCGACCAGAGCTACTCGATCCTCAGTCGGATCGTGCAGGCCACCCAGGTCGACACCATCCTCCACACCTTCCTGGTCGTCGACTCGACCCGCATGAGCGGGCGCACCCTGCACGAGATCAACGTCATCGGCACCATGAACCTCCTGGCTGCGGCGGGCGCCCCCGGCAGTTCGGTGCGCAAGATCGTGGTCAAGTCGTCGGCCCTCGTCTACGGCGCCACCGCCGACGACCCCGTGTGGTTCCGGGAGGAAACCCCCCGCAGCCGCTCCCCCCGCACCCGGGTCGAGCGCTCGCTGCTGGAGGCCGAGGACTACCTACGAGACTTCGCCGAGGACAACCCCCATGTCACGGTCAGCCTCCTGCGCTTCGCCAACGTCGTCGGCACCGACATCGTGACGCCGCTGACCAAAGCCCTCGACCTGCCCGCCGCACCCGCCGTCTTCGGCTTCGACCCGTTGTTGCAGTTCGCCGAAGAAGACGACGTGGTGCGCTCCATCGAGTTCGCCATGCGCAACGACGTCCCCGGCATCTTCAACGTGGCGGGCGACGGTCGGCTGCCGTGGAGCGAAGTGGCCTCCATCTGCAACAAGCGCCTGGCCCCGCTCCCCCCTTTCTTCACCAACCTGGCCTTGTCGCCGTTGAGCCGCCTCGGCATCGTCGACCTCCCGCCCGAGACGCTCGACCTCCTCCGCTACGGCCGCGGCATCGACAACCGCCGGCTCAAGCAGGCCGGCTTCGAGTACCGCTACACCTCTGCGGGGGCCGTCGAGAACTTCGCCCGGGCCCAGCGCCTCCGGCGCACGGTGGGCGACAGCCGCCCCGCCTACACCTACGACGCCGACGTGGAAGCCTTCTTCCGCCACTCCCCCGCCGTGGTCCGCCAGCCCGACGCAACCGCCTAGAGCCACTCCTTCACCAGGTCGTCGGCCCGGTCGGCCCACTCCTCGGCCGTCATGGCGTAGCGGATGTGGTCCTCCCACCGCCCGTTGATCTGCAGGAAACGCTGCGCCAACCCTTCTTCGCGGATAGCGAGCTTCTCCACCACCCGCCGGCTGGCGGCGTTGCGGGGGATGATGCCGATCTCCACCCGGTGCAACTGCAACTCCTCGAAGGCGAAGCGCAGGATCAGCACCAGTGCCTCGGGCACGTACCCGTGGCCCGCCTGCGCCTGGTCGACCCAGTACCCGACCGTGCAGCCCTGCGTGGCGCCCCGCACCACGTTGGAGACGTTGATCTCCCCGGCGAAGCGGCCGTCGACGAACACGCCGAACCCGTAGCCCGTCCCCAACTGCCGCTCGCGTTCACGGGCGCCGCAACGAGCCGCAAACGCCCGGGGGTCGTCGACCACGTCGGGCGCCCCTGGCGACGGCGCGGGCTCCCACTTCGTCAACCAGTCGTGGCAGCGCCGCCGGACCTCCTGCCACTGCCGGAAGTCGCCGGTCCCCAGCGACCGCAGGAACACCCGTCGTCCCTCGAGCACGGGCGGCAGCGCCCTGATCACCGGGCCGCCCGCACTGCCTCGATGGTGGCGGGGTCCTCCAGCGACGACAGGTCGCCGGGGTCCTTTCCGACGGCAACGGCCCGTACCGCCCGGCGCAGCACCTTGGCGTTGCGGGTCTTCGGCAGCGAGTCGCAGAGCCGCACCACCGACGGCTTGAACGACTTGCCCAGCGCGTCGGCCACGACCGCGGCAATCTCGGAGCGCAGCGTGTCGGACTCGTCCGTGCCCGGCACCAGCACCGCATAGATCCAGAGCGACTCGCCCTTCACCTCGTCGGGGATGCCCACTGCGGCCGCCTCCAGCACGGCCGGATGCGCCACCGCCGCCGACTCCGCCTCGGCAGGCCCTAACCGCTTGCCTGCCACTTTGATGGTGTCGTCGCTGCGCCCGTGCAGGAACCAATTGCCGTCGGCATCGACCGACGCCCAGTCGCCGTGCACCCACACGTCGGGCCAGCGGCTCCAGTACGTCTCGATGTAGCGCTCCGGCGCCTGGTACAGCCCCCGCGTCATCCCCGGCCACGGACGGGTGCACACCAGCTCGCCCACCGCTTCGCGCACCGGCTTGCCGTCGTCGTCGAAGACGTCGACCGCCATGCCCAGCGACGGTCCGCCCAACGACATCGGCTTCAACGGAGCCACCGGGTGGGGCGACAAGAAGCACGCGCCCACCTCCGTCCCGCCGGAGATGTTGATGATCGGGCACCGCCCGCCGCCCACGACCGAGAAGAACCACTGCCACGGCCCCTCGTTCCACGGCTCGCCCGTCGACCCGAGGATGCGCAACGCCGAGAGGTCGTGGCGACGCACCGGCTCGTCGCCGTGCGGCATCATCGCCCGCACCAAGGTCGGGCTGATGCCGAGGATCGTGACCCCGTGCCGTTCCAAGAACGCCCACAGCCGGTCGGGCTCGGGCCAGTCGGGCGCACCCTCGTAGAGGGCCAGCGTGGCGCCGTTGGCCAACGCCGCCGTGACCTCCCACGGCCCCATGATCCAGCCCATGTCGGTAAACCAGAACAGCGTGTCGTCAGGCCCGCAGTCGGTCTGGAAGGCACCCTCCTCCGCCACCTTGGCCAGCCAGCCCGCGTGCACGTGCACCGAGCCCTTGGGCTTGCCCGTCGTGCCCGACGTGTAGGCGATGAACAACGGGTGCTCGCTGTCGACCTCCTCGAACGGCTGGGGCTCACCGGGGCCCGGCCACGGCACGCCGCCGCCTCGGCCCAGCCGAGGCACCACCACCGTCGTCGTCACCGACGGGCACTCGATCACCGCCTCTTCCGCCACCGACAACATGTCGACCGGCTTGCCCCGGCGGTAGGTGCCGTCCGCAGTGATCAAGGCCACAGCCGACGCATCCTGCAGTCGGCTCGCCACCGCGCCTGCGCCGTAGCCGCTGAACAACGGCAGGAACACCGCTCCCAGCTTGGCCACGGCCAGCACGGCGGCCACCGTCTCGGGGACCATCGGCATGAAGATGCCGACGCGGTCGCCGACGCCCACGCCACGCGAAGCCAACAGCGCGCACAGCCCGTCGACCTCGGCGGCCAGCTCGCCGTACGTCCACGAACGCACCTCGCCGTCCTCGCCCTCCCAGACGAGGGCCCGACGCGACCCCGCGTGACGCAAGCAGGCCTGGGCGAAGTTCAGCCGACCCCCCACGAACCACTTGGCCCAGGGGATGCCCTCGGTGGTGTCGAGCACGCGGTCCCACCGGCGGGAGAACGGCAGCCCCAGGAAGTCGACCACCGCAGCCCAGAACCACTCCGGCTCGTCGATCGACCGAGCGACCAGCTCGTCGAACGACGCCACGCCCTCGGCTGCCATGAACCGCCCGACGTTCGTCGCCGCAGGATCGGTGGGGAACCACACGGGCTCGCTCAACGGCCCAATACCTCCTCGAGAGCCCCCACCAACAACGTCACGTTGCGCATGCGGGCCGTGTGCCCCATGCACCCAATGCGCCATACCTTGCCCGCCACGGGGCCGAGCCCCCCACCCACCTCGATGCCGTAGTCGTCGAGCAAGCGCCGTCGCACCGCCGCTTCGTCGATGCCCTCCGGCACCCACACCGACGTCAGCTGCGGCAGCCGATGGCCCTCGGCCGCGAACAGCCGGAAGCCCAGCTTCGCCACGCCCGCCTGCAGCGCCGACCCGCACGCCGCGTGCCGCGCCCACGCCGCTTCCAGCCCCTCGTCGAGCACGGCGCCAAGGCCTCCGTGCAGGGCGAACACCATGGAGATGGGCGCGGTGTGGTGGTACGTGCGCGCCTGCCCGGCCGTCGTGTACTTCCCGATCATGCCCACGTCGAGGTACCACGACTGCGGCCGTTCCACCGCCCGCTCACGCGCCCGCTCGCTCATGGTGAACGGCGCCAGCCCGGGCGGCACCCCGAGGCACTTCTGCGTGCCTGCGTAGGCCACGTCGACGCCCCATCCGTCGACGTCGACTTCGATGCCTGCGAGCGACGTCACGCAGTCGACGAGCAACAGGGCGTCGCCCTTTCCCGCACCCAGGGCGGCTACGTCGTTGCGCACGCCCGTCGAGGTCTCGGCGTGCACCACGGCAATGACCGCAGGTGAGGGGTGTGCGGCGAGCAGCCGTTCCGGCGCCACCGGCTCCCCCCACGGCGCCTCCACCCGCACCACCTCCGCGCCGCAACGGCCGGCCACGTCGCACATGCGCTCGCCGAACACACCGTTCACCCCGACCACCACCACGTCGCCGGGGCGCACGGTGTTCACGAACGCCGCCTCCATGCCCGCCGAGCCGGTCCCCGACAGCGGCAGCGTGAGCGCGTTGTCGGTCCTGAACACCGCCCGCAGCCGGTCGCACGTCTCGTCGAGGATGCCCAGGAACTCGGGGTCGAGATGGCCGAGCATCGGCCGCCCCAAAGCCGCCATCGCCTCCGGGTACGGGTTGCAGGGTCCGGGTCCCATGAGGACGCGATCGGTGGTCGGCACGCTGCGCACTCTAAAACGTCGCAACCCCTCGCTACCCTCGAAAGCATGACGTTCGTTCGGCGCCTCTCGTTGCTGCTCCTGGTCGTCCTGCTGGTGGCTCCCGCTGCGGCCCAGGCCGACCATGGCCCCGCACACTTCTACGGGTCGACCGGCGGACAACCGCTCAACGCGCCGATCGTCGGCATGGCCCGCACCCAGCAAGGTGACGGCTACTGGCTGGTCGCCTCCGACGGCGGCATCTTCACCTTCGGCAACGCGGCCTTCGCCGGGTCGATGGGCGGCCGACCGCTCAACTCCCCGATCGTGGGCATGGCCGCCAACCCGAGCGGCGGCTACTGGATGGTGGCGAGCGACGGCGGCATCTTCGCCTTTGGAAGCGCTCCCTTCCTCGGCTCGAAGGGGGGCCAGCCGTTGAACGCTCCCATCGTGGGCATGGCAGCCACCAACGACGGCGGCGGGTACTGGCTGGTGGCGTCCGACGGCGGCATCTTCACCTTCGGCAACGCTGCCTTCGCCGGATCGATGGGCGGCCAACCGCTCAACCAGCCCATCGTGGGCATGGCCGCGGCCGCAGGCGGTGGCTATTGGATGGTGGCGCGCGACGGCGGCATCTTCGCTTTCGGCGGGGCACCGTTCCTCGGTTCCATGGGCGGTCGCCCGCTCAACCAACCCATGGTGGGCATGGCGGCCGATCCCAACGGCGGCTACTGGACCGTCGCCCGCGACGGCGGCATCTTCACCTTCGGGACGGCTGCCTTCCACGGCTCGACCGGCAGCATGGCCCTCAACCGGCCGGTCGTCGGCATGGCGGCGACGCCGAGCGGTGGCGGGTACTGGCTGGTCGCCTCCGACGGCGGCATCTTCGCCTTCCCGGGGACGGCGCCGAGCCTTTCCGTCTCGGTCGTGGCCTCAGGGCTGACCATCCCCTGGGACATCGGCTTCACGCCCGACGGCACCCTCCTCTACACCGAGCGGCCCGGCCGCATCGGGGCCGTGGTCGGCGGGGCGCCGCGCACGATCGCCACGGTCGGCGACGCCTACGTCAACACCGAAGGCGGCGTCCTCGGCATGGCCGTCGACCCCGACTTCGCCGCCAACCGGCGCATCTACGTGTGCCAGACGTGGACCAACGGCAGCACACGCGACGTGCGCCTCTACGCCTGGACGGTCGACAACGCGTACACCACGGCCACCCGGTCAGGCGGGCCGTTGTTCAGCGGCGCGCCGGCGACCACGGGCATCCATACCGGTTGTCGACCACGGTTCGGCCCCGACGGCTTCTTGTGGGTCGGCACCGGCGACAGCACGATCGGCACGGCGCCGCAGGACCTGGGCTCGCTGGCGGGCAAGGTCCTGCGCATCGACAAGCTGAGCGGGGCGGGTGCGCCCGGCAACATCGGGGCCTCCCGGATCTACACCTACGGCCACCGCAACATCCAAGGGCTCGCCTTTCGGCCCGGCTCGGGGCAGGCCTTTTCCGTGGAACACGGCCCCGACCGTGACGACGAGATCACGCCGTTGCAGTCGGGCGGCAACAGCGGCTGGGACCCCGTTCCCAACTACAACCAGTCCGTGCCCATGACCGACCTGGCCAAGTTCCCGTCGGCCATGCGGCCCGC
Source organism: Acidimicrobiales bacterium (assembly GCA_035536915.1). Lineage (NCBI taxonomy): Bacteria > Bacillati > Actinomycetota > Acidimicrobiia > Acidimicrobiales > Acidimicrobiales bacterium. Next base: position 26,294 of record DATLNE010000012.1, on the reverse strand, counting down.
GTGGGCCTCGGGCTCTCCGACGATCGCCACCTCGGGCGCCACCTTTGTCACCGGCTCGGCGTGGAAGTCGTGGAGCGGCGCCCTCGTCGTCGCCTGCCTGAAGGGCAGGCAACTACGGGCCTTCTTCCTCGACGGCAGCAACAACGTCACCGCCCACGAGCTCATCTTGGACGTGCCCGATCGCCTGCGCTCACCGGTGCTCGGCCCCGACGGCAGCCTCTACGTCACCACGTCCAACGGCAGTGGCGACCGCATCCTCAAGGTCACGCCCACCTAGCCCACCTGCGAGGCCACCAGCCCGTCGAGGATGTCGGACTCCGACACCAAGCAGGCGTCGAGGTCGAAGTGGCGCAGGATGGTCACGAGCACCAGCGCGCCGCCCACGATGACCTCGGCGCGGTCGGGTTCGAGGCCGGGGTTCCACACCCGGTCGGCCAAGGCTTCCGTGGCCAGGGTGCGGAACACGTCCTCGGCCGCCGCCCGCGTCAGCACGAAGTGGTGGATGCTGTCGCGGTCGTAGGCAGGGAGGCCGATCTCCACCGCGGCCATGGCCGACACCGTGCCCGCCAGCCCCACCAACGTCTTGGCCTCCCGCAACGTGGGCAACGCACGGGCCACGTCCTCCAGATGGGCATGGGCCACCGAGATGGCCTGTGAGAGCTCCTCGGCGGCAGGGGGGTCGGAGTGCAGGAACTTCTCGGTCATGCGCACGCAGCCCATGTCGACCGACACCACGCCGTCGGGCTCGGTGGTGCCGACCACGAACTCCGTGGAGCCGCCGCCGATGTCGACCACGAGGAAAGGCCCGTCGCCGGGGTCAAGCTCGGCGGTGGCGCCCAGAAACGACAGTCGCCCTTCTTCGTCGCCGGGCAGCAACTCGGGCCGAACACCCACGACCTTCTCGGCCACGTCGAAGAACTCGTCGCGGTTGGCCGCGTCACGGGCCGCCGACGTGGCCGTCATGCGCACCCGCTCCACCCCGAAGCGGTCCATCACCTCGCGGTACTCCCGCAGCACCGCCGCCGTGCGCTCGATCGCATCCGGGGCCAGTCGCCCGGTGGCGTCGACGCCTTGGCCCAGGCGGGTGATGCGCATCAAGCGCTCCAGCGTCCGCTCGCCGTCGTTCACCAGCAGGCGGGTGGAGTTGGTACCGCAGTCGATGGCGGCGACGTTCACTGCTGCTCCAGCCGGTCGGCCACCCACCGCCCGACGGGGTCGTCGCCACCCGCCAGGAACCACGCGTAATGGGCGTGGAGGCACTTGACCCCCAGCCGGGTGCCGCCCACCCCGCCGCTGGGACGCGGCCCGCGGTGATCGGCGGGCAACAGGGCGTCGCGTTCGGCTGCGTACCGAGCGTGGGCGGCAGCCAGCTCGTCGGCGTCGACCGCAGACTCGGCCTCCTTGACGCCGCCCGCCGCCTCCAGCCGGCTCACCGCCTCGCGCACCGCCTCGCCCACCAGCCAGTAGAGGGTGGGCATGGGCGTGGCGTCGGCCAACAACGGCTTGTTGCGGATGACCACGGGGTCACCGGAGTCGTCGCGCACCACCACGTCGTAGCCGCCTCGGGGCTCGCGCCCGAGGAGGACGACGATGCGCCCGTGCTCGTCGCTCAACGGTGCTTGCGCCGCCGGCGGCGGGTGAACACCCACAGCAGGAACACCACGGCGCCCACCGCCGGGCCGACGCGACGAGCGACCGAGCCGCCTGCGGCATCGAGCAGGTCGACGGGCTTGGCGGCGGCGGACTCGATCTTGCGCACGCCCGACGACGATCCGTTGGCCGACGGTTCCGCAGCACGCTCGGCCACGGCCACGGCCGCCACCTCGGCCTCCGGTTGCGGGGCGGCAGCGGCCCACGCCGGGTCGGGCTCGGCGGGGGCGGCGGGCTCGCCTGCGGACTCCGCAGGTACCTCGGCCGCAGGCACCTCGGCCGCAGGCACCTCGGCCCCAGGCGCAGCAGGTGCAGGCGCAGACAGCACGTCCGCCTCCAGCGACTCCACGAACTGGTCGAGCAACTTGGCACTGACGTCGGCCAGCACGCCACGGCCGAACTGGGCGACCTTGCCCGTCACCGTCAGGTCGGTGACGACCTGCACCAAGGTGGCGTCACCCTCGTCGACCAACGTGGCCGTGATGGTGGCGTTAGCGTTGCCCGCTCCACGGGTGTCGCGTCCTTCGGCCCGCAGCACGGCCCGATGGGCGGCGTCGTCGCGCTCCACGAACGTGGCTTTGCCCTTGTACTGGGCGGTGATGGGGCCGACCTTGACCTTGACCACGCCGCGGTACTCGTCGCCTTCGACCTCTTGCAGCTCTGCCCCCGGCAGGCACGGCGCGATGCGTTCGACGTCGGTCAGCACCGCCCACGCCTGGTCGACGGGGACGCCCACCCGGAACTCGTTGGTCAACTCCATCGGGCCAAGTCCTCCACGGTGTCGATGTCGGCGGGCTCCCCGTCGCACGCTACTTCGCCCACGAGGTGAGGGAACTCCCGGTACAACGCCCGAGCGCCCGCGTCGCCCGTGGACGGCACCAGGTGCCACACCGACCGGTGCAGCCGCACCGGGTTGCGACGTTTGCCCCCGTAGGTGGCCACGGCGATGGGCCTCTCGCCGGCATCCGCCACCGCCCGCCACGCCGTCGCAGGCACGAGCGGCTGGTCGCCCAAGCCGACCACGACGGCCTCGTGCCCGGACGCCGCGGCCGCATCGAGGCCGGCCCGCAGCGAGGTGGCCAGGCCGTCTGCCCACAACGGATTGCCCACGACCGTGACGTGGCCGGGGAGCAGGTCGCGCAACGCCGTCCGCCCCTCCACCACCAAGATTTCGTCGAGCCCGGCGGCACCGGCCGCCTCGACCGCCCAGCACACCAGCGGCTTGCCCCGGAACGGCGTGGCCAGCTTGTGCGCCCCACCAGCGAACCGGCTGCTCGCCCCCGCCGCCAGCACCACGGCGGCCACGGTCATTCGTCGGCTTCCCACTCCACGGGGTAGACGACATGTTCCCCTGACAAGCCCTTGAGCGCTGTGCGACGCGGCTCGCCGAAACGGAACTCGCCGCTCGAGTCGGCCAACTCCTTCAGCAGCGACGACACCAGGATGGTGCCGCCCTCGGCCGACGCGGCGATGCGGGCGGCCAGGATCACGCTGCGCCCGAACAAGTCGTCCTCTTCCCGGATGGCCTCGCCGGTGTGCAGGCCGATCCGCACCCGCAACGGCGTCTCCGGGTGCTTCTCCGACCACTCGGAGAACGCCCGCTGGATCCCGATGGCGCACCGCACCCCCCGCCACGCACCGGCGAACGACACCATGAAGCTGTCGCCCTGCGACTTCACTTCACGCCCGCCGCACGTCGCCACCTGCGCCCGCACGATCTCGTTGTGGGCTCGCACGATGTCCTGGGCCCGCAGGTCGCCCAACCGCTCGGTCAGCCCGGTGAAGTCCTCGATGTCGCTGAACAGGATCGTCACCGTGCCGTCGGGCATGGCATCGCGGCTGAGGTCGGGACGCTCCTCCTGCACGGCGGCGGCCACCCGCTCCAGCGATCGCGACCGGCGGTCTTCTTCACCGATGGCCCGCTGCTCGTTGGTGCGGCTGGGCTTGCTGCGCACCGTCACGCCGCCCCAGAAGGCGAACGCCTTGACCTTGATCACCGGCGTGCCCGGCAGTGTCGGCACGTCGCGGATGCGGCGCTCGATGCCGCCCATGAGGGGGATGCCGTCGACTTCGACCTGCACGCCCTCGGGCACCACAATCTCGATGCCGCCCATGATGGCCACGGCCGACACGTGCACGACCGGGGTCGTCATCTCCGCGGCCCGCAGGTCGAGGTGGCAGCCACCCCAAAAGGCGAAGGCGTTGACCTGTTCGCCCATGCGCCACCGCCCGCGGCGCTTGGCCCCGCACATGACGGCAACGACCCACGCGGTAGCCGGCGGCCGCTCCTGGTCCAACTGCGCAGGCGGGAGGTCGGCGGTCACCGTGGCCAGTTCGGCCGAGGTGCGGGCCTGGATCGCCGCCGAGACACGGTCGGCAAACTCGTCGAGCGTCAACCGCCCGTCGGCGCAATGCGTGCGCAGCGTGGCCACGGCATGGTCGCGCTCTGCGTCGCTCGGGGGGACCGCCGACTTTTCGAGCATCGCCCTCAGTCTCCCAAAGCGCCCGGCACGCCGCTCGTCGGCGCGTGGATGGGCCCGTCGCTGTCGCGCAACGACGGTGCGCGCCTGCCGGTACGCAAGGCGATGACCTCGGCGCAGATCGACACCGCCGTCTCCTCCGGCGTGCGAGCGCCGATGTCGAGGCCGATGGGCGCCAGCAGGCGGCCCAAGTCGTCGTCGGTCACGCCCGCCTCCCGCAGCCGTTCGAGCCGCGCCGCGTGCGTTCGCCGCGACCCCATGGCACCGACGTAGCCGACCTCGGTGCGCAGGGCGGCAGTGATGGCGGGCACGTCGAACTTGGGGTCGTGGGTGAGCACGCACACGGCGTCACGCGGCCCGAGGTCGTCGCCCACCTTGGCCAGGTACCGATCGGGCCAGTCGACCACCACCTCGTCGGCCATGGGGAAACGTGCCGGCGTGGCGAACACGGCACGGGCGTCGCAGACGGTGACCCGGAAGCCCAATGCCTTGCCCACCCTCGCCAGCGCGGCGGTGAAGTCGACCGCCCCGAAGATCACCATACGCGGAGGCGGGGCGAACGACTCCACGAACACGGCGACGTCGCGGCGGCGGGCCTCGCCGCGCAGGCCGTAGTGGCGGATCACCGTCAACCCCGACGCCAACTCGCCCAGTGCGTCACGGGCCACCACCCGGTCGAGCTCGGCGTCGCCCAACGTTCCTTCGGCGTCGGCATCGGGCCGCACGACGAGCCGGGCGCCCACGTGCGGCCCCTCGATCTCGGTCACCACCGCCACCGGCGCTTCGGCCCGCAGGGCGGCGGCCAGCGTGTCGCTCCAGTCGAGCGGCTCGATGTAGACGGCGATGGTGCCCCCACACGTAAGCCCGACGGCGAAGGCTTCGTCGTCGGAGTAGCCGAAGCTCACCGTGCGCGGCGTGCCCGTGGACAGCACGTCGAGCGCTTCGGTGAGCACCGCGCCTTCCACGCAACCGCCCGACACCGACCCGGCCACCTCGCCGTCTTCGTTCGCCGCCATGGTGGCCCCGGGGTCACGCGGCCCCGACCCTTCCACGCCGACGACCCGCGCAATGGCGATGCGCCGGCCCGCGGCCCGCCAGCGTCCGATGTCGTCGAGCACCTCTTTCACCGAGCCACCGCCTCGGCCAACGCCTCCAGGGACGCCAACGAATGGCCGTCGAGGAACTCGTCGACGAACGGCATGGCCGCAGCCATGCCCCGGGCCAGCGGTTCGTAGCCGGGCGATGCCTTGAGCGGGTTGACCCACACCAGGCGATGGGCCACCCGGGTGAGGCGCCGCAGCTGCTCGACGAGCACGGCGGGATCGCCGCGGTCCCACCCGTCGGACAGCACCACCACGACCGCGCCGCGGGCCATGCCCCGCACGCCCCACTCGTCGTTGAACCGTTGCAGCCCCTCGCCCAAGCGGGTGCCGCCGCTCCAGTCGGCCACGGCCTGGGCCGCAGCCGCCAAGGCGGCGTCGGGGTCGCGCGACGACAGCTCGCGGGTGACCCGGGTCAGGCGGGTGCCCAACGCGAACGCCTCCACCCGACTGCCGCCGGCCACGGCGACGTGCAGGAACCGGGCCAGTGCCCGAGCGTAGGGCTCCATCGACCCGCTGACGTCGCACAGGAGCACCACTCGCCGGGGTCGGTGCGACGGCGCCAGCCGGGGACGGGCCACTACTTCGCCGCCCGTTCGCAGGGCGGCGCGCACGGTGCGTCGCACGTCGGGCCGCCCCCGCCGACCGGGCGCCAAGCGCCGAGACCGACGCCGCGACCCCGACAGCCGCAACTCGGCCATGAGTCGACGGGCCTCCGACCACTCGTCGTGCGAGTAAGCGGAAAAGTCCTTGTGCCGCAAGCGTTCATGCGGGCTGTACGCCGACGCCGACGTTTCCACCGCCACGGGCCGGGGCGTCGCTGCATCGACGTCGAACACCGCGGGCGCGGGCAGGCCCAGCCAGAACGCCTCGAAGGCCCGGTCGTAGAGCTCGACGTCTTCGGGCCGAGCGAGCAACGTGGCCCGTCCCGCCCAGTACACGCCGTCGCGCCGCGCCAAGCCCACCGCGGCCAGCGCCTCGGTGAAGGTCACGACACGCCCCACGCCGACGTCGAGCCCGGTACCTCGGAGCACGGCGGCGAAGGCAACCGCCATGCGCTCGGGCGTGGTCATCGGGTCGCCGCCAACAGCTCGTCGAGCCCGGCCGAGCGCACCCGCTGTTGGTCCTCGCGGTACTTCAGCACCGTGCCCAAGGTGGCCTCGGCGGTGGCGGCGTCGAGTGACGTACGCCCCAGTGCGCCCAAGGCTTCGGCCCAGTCGATGGCCTCGGCCACGCCCGGCGGCTTGTAGAGCCCGAGCTCGCGCAGCCGCCCCACGGCGCGAGCCACCTCGCCCGCCAACTCGACGCTGACCGCGGGCACCCGACGCCGCACGATCTCCACCTCGCGCTCGAAGTCGGGGTGCTCCACCCAGTGGTAGAGGCAGCGGCGCTTGAGCGCGTCGTGCACGTCGCGGGTGCGGTTCGACGTGATGACCACCACGGGCGGAACCGTCGCTCGGAACGTGCCGAGCTCGGGCACGGTCACCGCGTAGTCCGACAGGATCTCCAGCAGGAAGGCCTCGAACTCGTCGTCGGCGCGGTCGACCTCGTCGATCAGGAGCACGGGCGGCGGGCCGTCGCCGTCATGGCCGATGGCCTGCAACAGCGGGCGGCGGGCCAGGAACCGCTCGGAGTAGAGCTCGTCCTCTACGTCGGTGCCCCGGGCCTCGGCGGCGCGCAGGTGGAGGAGCTGGCGGGCGTAGTCCCATTCGTAGACGGCTTGGGCGACGTCGATGCCTTCGTAGCACTGCAGCCGCAGCAGTTCGCCACCGGTCCACCGGGCCAGCACCTTGGCCACTTCGGTCTTGCCCACGCCCGCCTCCCCTTCGAGCAGCAGCGGTCGGCGCAGGCGCAGGGCGAGGAAGACGGCGGTGGCCAGCCCTTCGTCGGCCAGGTAGTCGTGCTCGGCCAACGCCGCTCGCACCGACTCGACCGAGAGCTCGCTCACTTCAGCGGCTCGCTTCCTCCAGCGCTCGCCGCACCAGCACGCGAGCGAGGTGCGCACGGAAGTCAGGCCCGGCGTGGAGGTCGCCGGGCGGGTCGGTGCCCTCCGCGGCCAATGAAGCGGCCTCGTCGACCGACGCTCCCGAGGCCAGCGCTTGTTCCACGGCAGCCGCCCGCACCGGCGTCGAGCCCATGTTCACCAACGCCACCCCGGCGGTGCCGTTGCGCACAGCGGCCACGCCGACGATGGCCCAGTCCTGCGCTCGACGGGTGAACTTCTGGAACGACCACCCCGCCGAGGCCAACTTGGGGAAGCGCACCTCGGCAAGGATCTCGCCCGGCTCCAACGCCGTCTCCAGAAAACCGCGGAAGAAGTCGTCGGCCTCGATCACCCGCTCGCCGGCCGGCCCCCGCACCACCAGCGTCGCTCGCGTGGCCAGCGCCACGGCGGGCAAGTCGGAAGCGGGGTCGGCGTGGGCCAGGCTGCCGCCGAGCGTGCCCCGGTGCCGGACCTGCGGATCGCCGATGCTGTGGGCGGCGGCCGACAACAACGGCACCTCACGACGCAGTACCGGCGACACGTCGAGGTCGTGGTGCCGGGTGAGGGCGCCGACGGCGATGTGGTCGTCGCGCTCGTCGACGAACGACAGCTCCCGCAGTCGGCCGACGTCGATCAAGACCGAGGGGACGGCCAGCCGCAACTTCATGAGGGGCAGCAGCGAGTGCCCGCCCGCCAGGAGCTTGGCGTCCTCGCCGTGCTCCGCCAGCAACGCCAGGGCCTCGTCGACCGAGCTCGCCCGCACGTACTCGAAGGCGGCCGGGATCACGCAGGCACCTCGGTGGCTCCAGGCATGCGGGCGGCGGCGAGGATCGACTTCACGATGTTGTGGTAGCCGGTGCAGCGGCAGAGGTTGCCCTCCAGCCCCTCGCGCACGTCGGCTTCCGAAGGCGCCTGGTTCTCCCGCAGCAGCGACACGGCGGCCATCACCATGCCCGGCGTGCAGTACCCGCACTGGAGCCCGTGGTTCTCGCGGAACGCCTGCTGCACCGGGTGCAGGTCGCCCGACGACAGCCCTTCGACGGTTGTCACCACCGCCCCGTCGGCTTGGACGGCGAGCACCGTGCACGACTTCACCGACTCGCCGTCGAAAAGGACGGTGCAGGCGCCGCACGACGACGTGTCACAGCCGACGTTGGTGCCCGTCAGCCCGAGCACGTCGCGCAGGTAGTGCACGAGGAGCAGCCGCGGTTCCACGTCGCCTTCCCGCTGCTCGCCGTTCACGGTGACGGTCAGGTGCATGGTCGCTCATGATGCCGGCACGCGCCCGCTTACCCGCCGTTAGTGTGAGCGCGCATGGACGCGGCCAGTCTCCGCCCCCTCGGTGTCGGCGAGATACTCGACGTGGCGATCAAGCTCTACCGGAACCGGTTCCTCACACTGGTCAAGGCAGTGGCCGTGGTGGTCGCACCCGTGCACTTCCTGTCGGCGCTGGTCGAGCTCTCCCTGGTGGAACCCCTGGACCGCGAGGAGTTCTCCACGATCGATCCCGCCACCGGGCTCCCCGAGGTCGACGTCGAGCAGATCTGGGCCTTCGTGGCTGCGGCCATCGTGCTCGGCTTCGCCGGGTACCTGGCCACCCAGTTGGCGACGGGAGCTGCCTTCCGCATCGTGAGCGCCACCTACCTGGGTGAGGACGTCGACTGGCCCGAATCCCTTCGCTTCGCCCGGAAACGGTTGTGGGCGCTGATCTGGCTGTCGATCCTGATGGGATTCGTGATCGTCATCGGCTTCCTCTTCTGCATCGTTCCCGGGATCTACCTGTGGGCGGCGTTCTCGGTCGCCATTCCCGTCCTCTTCGTCGAGAACGTCCGGGGCACACGGGCGTTGAAGCGATCGAGGTCGCTGACAAAGGGTCGTTGGTGGCCGGTGGCCGCGGTGGTCTTCCTCGGCTTCCTCCTGGGCGTGATCGTGTCGGGCATGCTGACCGGCGTCGTGGAGCTGGCGTTGGGTGCCACCGACAGCGACATCGTGGCAGTGGTCGTCGGCGCCATCGGCGCCACCCTGGCGGGCGCCGTTGTGACCCCGTTCACCGCGGCAGTGGCGACGGTCCTCTACTTCGACCTCCGCGTGCGCAAGGAAGGCTTCGACGTCGAGCTGCTGGCACGCGACGTCGGCGTGGCGCCGCCCGCGGGTGCGCGACCGACGTTCCTCCCGCCGCCGCCTCCCCCACCGCCGTCGGCCGGTGCGGAGCCGCCGTTCTGGCCGCCTCCCCCCGGGTGGCGGCCACCGGATGCGTGAGCGCCTCGCCTGCCTCCTGATCGTCCTCTTCGTCGGCGTCGGTACCTCGACAGGGGCGGCAACGGCGGCTGAAGAGGTGACGGCGAGTGAACTGCGCACCTTGGCGGCCCGGGCCGAGCACGACCCCGAGGCGCGACGGGAGTTGACGGAGGTGCGACGGGTCGACGGTCGCCCCGTCGACGTGGCCGCCGCCCTCGAAGGTGCCGACGAGACAGAGCGCCGGTCGCGACTACGGACGTTGGCAGAAGGCGCGGAGGGCGCTCCGGTCGTCGGAGCTCGCGACGACGCCAAGCGCATCCTCGACGGCCGTCGTTACAACCCGGCGGAACCCCCGCGACCGCTGCGCGGCGTGCTTCGCCGCATCGGCGGTTGGTTGCGGCCGATCGGCGACCTGCTGGCCAAGCTCAGCATCCCCGACTGGGCCAAGGGTGTGCTCGGGCTGGCGGTCGTCGCCGTCGCCGTGGCTGTTGCGGCACGCCTCGTGTCACGCCGAAAGGCAGCGGCGGTCGCCTCCGACGAGGGGCGCGAGTTCCGCCGTCGACGGCACGACGACCCCGCCGCCCTCGAACATCAAGCCGACGACGCCGAGCGCAGCGGCGACTACGACCTCGCCGTGCGGCTGCGCTTTCGAGCGGGACTGTTGCGCCTCGATGCGGCGGGCGTGGTGGAGCTCCGGCCCTCCCTCACCACGGGAGAACTGCGTCGACGCCTGCGATCGGACACCATGCGCGACCTGACCACCACCTTCGAGGCAGTGGCCTACGCCGGTGAGCCGGCCGACGCCGACGACGTGGCAGCCGCCCGACGCGACTGGCCTCGCGTGTTGCAAGAGGCGCGGCGATGACGTGGTGGCGGGGCCTGTCGCCCGCGGCTCGCGGCGTCACCGCGCTGATAGCCGTCATCGTCGCCCTCAACCTCGCGCTCGGAATGCTGCGCAGCATCGTGGGCACCACGCCCGGGGGGCCGACGTCGTCGTCGTATGCCACCGCCGACGACGGCTTGGCGGCGTACGCCGACCTCCTCCAAGCGCGCGGCCACCCCGTCGAACGCCTGCGCACGTCACTCGACGAGGCCGACTTGGCCGTCGAGACGACCTTGGTGATGGCCGACCCCGACGACCTCTCGACGGAGGAGGCCGACGCCGTGGCCGCCTTCGTGCGTGGCGGTGGCCGTTTGATCGCCGCCGGGCCACGCACCAACCCGGCCTTGCGGCGCCTGCTCGGTACCGACCTCGACTGGTCGGCCTCGGGTGCCGAGCGTGCCCGCCCGCTGGTGCCGGTGAGCGAGGTGGCGGCGGTCGGTGAGGTTCGCGCCGCAGGCAACGGCAGCTGGCGCCACGCCGCGGGCGGCCTGCCTGTCCTGGCCGACGGCCCACAGGTGCTGGCCGCAGTCGCCACCGTGGGGCAGGGCCGGGTGGTGGCACTGGCCGATGCGTCCGTCTTGCAGAACCGGTTCCTCGACGAGGCCGACAACGCCGCCTTCGCCCTGGCCGCGGCAGGCGAGGCCCGCCGCCCCGTCCGCTTCGCCGAAGCCGCCCACGGTTACGCCGATTCCGTGGGACTCGGCGCCCTGCCGAGCCGCTGGAAGTGGGCGCTCTTCCTCGGCGCCCTCGCCGCGCTGGCGTGGATGTGGTCGAAGGGCCGGCGCTTCGGCCCGCCCGACGAGTTGGAGCGGGAGCTGCCTCCGCCCCGCCGCGCCTACGTCGACGCCGTGGGTGCAACCCTGGCCAAGACCGGCGAACCCGCCGCCGCGGCGCGGCCGCTGCAGCGCGCTGCGCGCCGACGCGTGGTGGCCAGGGCAGGCTTGCCGCCCGATGCGCCCGACGACGATGTTGTCGTCGCGGCCGCACGACTGGGCCTGGCCGACGACGAGCTCGAGGCATTGACCAAGACCCCGACCGGGGACGACGACATCCTGGCGGCGGCACGAGCGCTGGCCAGGCTGGAGGGATCGACATGGTGACGCGCACCAGGCGCACGGCAGGCAGCGGCGAGTTGGCGCGCCTGCGCGACGACGTGACGGCCGAGGTCACAAAGGTGGTGGTCGGGCAAGCCGATGTCGTCGAGCTCCTCTTGGCCGCCGCCGTCGTCGGTGGCCACGTCCTGCTCGAGGGCGTGCCCGGCGTGGCCAAGACGCTGACGGCCAACGCACTGGCCCGCACCCTCGGCGTGGAGTTCCGCCGAGTGCAGTTCACCCCCGACATGCTCCCGTCCGACATCACCGGCACCATGACGCTTCGGGGCCGCGAGCTGGCCTTCCGGCCGGGGCCGGTGTTCACCAACGTGCTGCTGGCCGACGAGATCAACCGCACCCCGCCCAAGACGCAGGCGGCGCTGTTGGAGGCGATGCAGGAGCAACAGGTGTCGGTGGAGGGCGAACCCCGGCCGTTGCCCGAGCCCTTCCTCGTCATCGCCACCCAGAACCCCATCGAGTACGAGGGCACCTACCCGTTGCCCGAGGCCCAGCTCGACCGCTTCCTGCTCAAGCTCGACGTCGGCTACCCGTCCGAGGCCGACGAGGTGGCGCTGCTGCAATTGACCCACCACGGCGTGAGCCCGGTGACGCTCGACGACGTGGAGGCGGTGACGTCGGGGGACGCACTGCTGGCGGCGCGCGCCGAAGTCGATGCCACCACGGTGAGCCACGAGGTCACGGCCTACGTGGCGGGCGTGGTGCGCCGCACCCGCGACCTGCCGAGCGTGTCGCTCGGCGCCAGCCCCCGCGCCGCCGTCCACCTGTTGGCGGCGTCCAAGGCGGCGGCCCGCCTGGAGGGTCGCGACTTCGTGACGCCCGACGACGTGATCCGCATGGCTCCACCCGTGTTGCGCCATCGGCTGCAGCTGCGGCCCGAGGCGGAACTGGAGCGCTACCGCCCCGACGACGCCATCGCCACCGCCATCGCCGCGGTCCCCGTCCCCCGATGAGCCCCAGCCCGAGGGCGGTCGTCGTCCTCGGGGTGTTGGCGCTCTCCGCGCTGGTGGTCCCGCCGGGGCTGGCGTTGCTCGGCGTGGTGGCCCTGCTCGGTGCGGTCGCCGTCGACATGGCGGCCGCCCGCCGTGCGCCCGCCGTCGAGCGAACAGCGCCGACGGTGCTGGCCCGGGGCGTGGCCGCCCACCTTGTCGTCGAAGGCAGTGCGCCGGGGGCCGTGGTCGCAGTGCGCCAGCCGGTGCCTCCCGACCTCCGGGTCGAGCCCACCGACGCGGTGGGCAGGCTGGAGGCCACGCTGACGCCGTTGCGGCGCGGGCGCCACGTGCTGCCCGCGCCCGTGGCGCGCACCACCGGCCCGCTCGGCCTCGGCCGTTGGGACCATCGGGTGGGCGAGCCTGCCGAGGTGGCCGTCTACCCCGACCTGCCCGCCGCCCGCCGCTTGGCCACGGCCGTGCGCTTCGGGCAGTTGCGCGAGCAGGGCCGGTTGACCCGGGGGGCGCTGGGCCTGGGCACCGACTTCGAGTCGATGCGCGACTACTCGCCCGACGACGACATCCGCCAAGTGAACTGGCGGGCCACGGCGCGGCTGGAACGGCCCATGAGCAACCAGTACCGGCTCGACCAGGACCGCGACGTGTTGTGCGTCGTCGACTGCGGGCGCCTGATGACGGCGCCGGTGACGCCGCGCACCACGCGGCTCGACATCGCCCTCGACGCGGTGGCGGCGGTGGCCTTGGTGGCCGACGAAGTAGGCGACCGGTGCGGCGCCGTGGCCTTCGACTCGGCCATCCGCCGACAGGTGCGGCCCCGGCGAGCGGGGGGCCGCGCCGTGGTGGACGCCTTGTTCGATGTGGAGCCGACGTCGGTCGACAGCGACTACGAGCTCGCCTTCCACACGGTGGGTGGGGCCAAGCGGTCGCTCGTGCTCGTCCTCACCGACCTGCTCGAAGAGTCGGCCGCCCGTCCCCTGGTCGACGCCGTGCCGGTGCTGGCTCGCCGCCATGTCGTCGTCGTGGCCAGCGTCACCGACCCCGACTTGGCCGGCTTGCTGCGCACGCCGCCGGCGAACGTGGCGGACGGCTACGCCGCCTCGGTGGCTGTCGACGTGCTGGAGGCGCGGGCCGTCGTGGCGGCGCAACTACGCACGGCCGGGGCCGAAGTGGTGGAAGCACCGCCTGCCGGGTTAGCCCACGCCTGCGTCAGCGCCTACCTGCGCATGAAGGCCATGGCCCGCCTGTAGGGAGTTGGGCACGGCTATCCCAGCCGGGTGGCGATGGTGAGCATGGCGATCACCAAGGCGACGGTCTGGGCGGCGATCAGCTTGAACATGTCGGCACGGAAGTCGGCCAACTCGCGTTTGGTGGCGAACGTCTGGTCGAGGCCGGCGAAGCGCTCGTCGATGCGGTCGAAGCGGTCGTCTACGCGAGCGAAGCGCTCTTCGACGCGAGCGAACCGGAGTTCCATGACCTCGCGGAGATGGCCGATCTCGGCCGAGAGGGAACTGCGCACGTGCTCGATCTCGACGCGCACGCCCTGGATGGCGCCTGTCAGGTCCTGCTTGGTGGCCACGTCGGCCCAGCCCACTGGTGGCAGGTGCTCCATGAGCGTCGTCGCCTGCTCCTTGTCGAGGACCTGTTCAAGGCCGTCGTACAACTGCTTCCTGGACTGCTCGGTGATCGCCACGGACTCCTCCAGTCGGGCGGGTGGCCGTACGAAGGGGAACGCCGTGTTCCCGAAGGGCCCGATCACCGGGCGGTGCCAGCATACATCGCAACGTACCCACGACGTGATGCTTTTAGGTATCAACGGGCGCGGGCGCGCCTCGCCACCACGCCAGGCCCCAGAACACGAGGCCGAGGCCGACGCCGACGCTCCAGTTGACGGCCGGGCCCAAGCCCGCGGGCGAGATGTATCCCTCTACCAGTCCGGCCAGCACCAGCCACAAGGCGGTGCCCATAACCAGCTCTGCGCCTGGGCGGGCCTCGGCCAGCAAGGCCGCCCCTCGCCGGCGCCGCCCCGGGTCGACCACGGCCCACCCCATGCGCAGGCCCGCGGCGCCCGCCACCACGATGCAGGACAACTCGAGCACCCCGTGGGGCACGATCAGTTCCAACAACGGCCCCGTGGTGCCCGCCTCGGCCGCCAGACCGCCCACCACGCCGATGATCAAGCCGTTGAACAACAACGCCGCAGCAGTCAGCAGGCCGCCACTGATGCCGCCCGCGAAGGCCATGAACGTCACCCGGATGTTGTTGACGAAGATCTCGATGGAGAACGCCGTGCGCTCGACCGACGACAACCCGAGGTCGGTGCCCCCCGCAGCGGGCGCTTGGCCGTCGCCGCCGTGGAAGTCGCCCGGCACCAACGCCACCGCGGCGGACGGGTCGCCGTGCGCCCACACCGACGAGAGGGCGATCGGACCGAACAACAGCGCAAAGCTCACGAGCAACGGCACCGGCCGTTCCCGGATGCGGCGCCAGTAGCGCACAGACAGGAACGACCACAACGACTCTCGCGTGGGCTCGGATGCGTAGACCAGCCCCCGAGCGCTTCCCACCAGCGTTTCGAGGCGGGCCACCACCGGGTCGCCGCGGAAGCTCCGACGAGCCATGGCCAGGTCGGCCGCCGCCCCGCGGTAGAGCGTCCCGAGGCGGCGCACGTCGTCGGCGCCCAGCCGCTCAGCGCGGCCCCGCGCCCGCGCCACCAACCCGTGGAGCTCGGCCCACGACGGCTCTCGGCTGCGGAGGAATCGGTCTAGCTTCATCGGCGGTGAGCTACGAGGATCGCATTTCCATGGCCACGCCGGAGGGCGTGGAGCTCGACGTGACGCTGGCGGGCCTCGGTTCCCGCTTCGCCGCCACGCTCATCGACCAGACCCTCCAGTGGCTGCTCATCCTGGCGGGGTTCTTCGGCCTCGCGCTCGTGTCTGCCGTGTTCGCCGACGACGAGGGCAACATGAGCGACGGTTCCGGGATGCTGTTCGCTGCCCTGTTCATCCTCGGCGTCTTCGTCGTGCAGTTCGGCTACCCCGTCTTGTTCGAGACGCTGGCGTCGGGACGCACCCCGGGCAAGCGCTGGACCGGCCTGCGCGTGGTCAAGCTGGGCGGCGGCCCGGTGACGTTCACCAGTAGTGCGATCCGCAACCTGGTCCGCCTCGTCGACGCCCTGCCCGGGCTGTACCTCGTCGGCATGATCGCCGTCCTGTCGAGCAAGAGGAACCAGCGCCTCGGTGACATGGCAGCGGGCACCATCGTGGTGCGCGAGCAAACCGGCGGACGGCCCGACAAGACACCGCCCTGGTTGCGAGCCGAAGTACGCCACGAGCCCTCCGAAGCCGCCAAGGCATGGGACGTCTCGGCGGTGACGAACGAGGAGCTGCTGGCCGTGCGGCGCTTCCTCGAACGACGCGCCGCCCTCACCCCCGAAGCCCGAGCGCGCCTGGGGCACGACCTCGCCGTTCGGCTGCGGGCCAAGGTCGTCGGCCCCGACGACGACATGCACCCCGAGCATTTCCTGCTCGACCTCGCCGCAGTAAAAGCCACCCGAGGCTGACCCTCGGTACGCTGCGCGCCGTGCCGCCCGCCCTCCTCACCACGCGAGCGACGGTCGACCTCACCGGGTTGCGCCCGGTCGGGGCTCTGATGCTGGGGGCGGCGGCCGTGCTGTCGGCGGCGCCGGGCGACCAGGGCCTCCCGTGCCCGATGCGGGCCCTCACCGGCATCCCCTGCCCGCTGTGCGGCATGACGACGAGCGTGACCGCGGCGGTTCGCCTCGACCTGGCCGACGCGTGGGCGGCCAACCCGGTGGGGATCGCCGCCGTGGTCGTCGCCGTCGTGCTCCTGGTGGTCCGCCGGCCAACAGCACTGCGCGTGCCATGGTGGGCCGTCGGTTCGGCCTTCGCGGCCATGTGGTTGTTCCAGTTGCACCGCTTCGCCGTTATCTGACGCTTCGGAAAGGAAGCCGCAATGAGCGAATACAACACCGGAGGTGCCGCCGTAGCAGGAGGCCCGAGCGGCCCGAGGGCGAGCGTGGGGGTCAGGTTCGTCGCACTGATCGTCGACGGCATCATCGTCGGTGTCGCACAGCTCGTCATCGCCCTGATCCTCGGCATGACCGCCGCCCGGGTGATCGGCACCGTGTTGGGCTTGGCCTACTACATCTACTTCGAGGGATCGGCCACCGGGCAGACGTTGGGCAAGCGGGTCATGGGCATCCGCGTCGTCGACTTCAACACCGGCGGGCCGATCGACATGTCTCGGGCAGTCGTGCGCAACCTCGTCCGCATCGTCTCGGGCTTGGCCTGCTTCTTGGGCTACATCTGGGCGTTCTTCAACAAGGAGAAGCAGACCTGGCACGACATGGCCGCCCAGACGGTCGTCGTCCCCGTCTCCGCCTACCCCATCTCCTGAGCACTACGACATGCCCGCCACACCCGCTCGGGGGTGGCGGGCATGTCGAGATGGCGGATGCCCAGGTGCGACAGGGCGTCGATCACCGCACTCTGCACCGCAGGCGTCGCCCCGATGGTCCCCGACTCGCCGATGCCCTTGGCCCCCAACTCGTTGACCGGCGTCGGCGTCTCCATGTGCAGCGTCTCGAAGCTCGGCAGCTCGGCGGCGGTGACGAAGGCGTAGTCGGCCAGGTTCGACGTGATGGGGTTGCCGTCCTCGTCGTACCGCACCTCTTCCAGCAACGCCTGGGCCACGCCTTGGGCCAACCCGCCGTGCACCTGGCCTTCGGCCAGCATGGGGTTGAGGATGCGGCCCGCGTCGTCGACCGCCACCAGCCGCCGCAACTCGACCTTGCCGGTCTCGGTGTCGACCT
This sequence comes from Acidimicrobiales bacterium, assembly GCA_035536915.1. NCBI lineage: Bacteria > Bacillati > Actinomycetota > Acidimicrobiia > Acidimicrobiales > Acidimicrobiales bacterium. The sequence continues at coordinate 9,069 of DATLNE010000012.1, read as the reverse complement.
CGACCACGGCCACATGGGCGCCGAACGGGAACGTGGCGCTGCTGCCTTGGTAGTCGAGCTCCACCGCCAGCGCACCCGGCCCTGCGCCCGCCGCCACCTCGGCCCACGACGTGGTGATCGACGGCGTGCCCGCCACCGAGAACACCTGGCCGGCCGGGTCGAACACGACATCGTCGGCCGCCGCCTCCAGCAGGTCGGCCGCCACTGCCCGGGCGGTGTCGAGTACCTGGCCCGCAGCCCGCAGCACGGCCACCCCGCCGGTCTGGAGCGACCGTGACCCCATGGTGCCCACGCCTCGCACCACCAGGTCGGTGTCGCCGAAGACGACCTCCACGTCGTCGAGGTCGACGCCGAGCTTGTCGGCCACGATCATCGACAGCGACGTCACGTGCCCTTGCCCGTGGGGCGACACGCCGGTGCGCACCAGCACCTTGCCGTCGGGCTTTACCTCGACGGCACCCCACTCGTTGGCAGGCCCGCCGCCCGCCGTGATCTCCACATAGACCGACACGCCGATGCCCAGGTGCACCGTCTCGCCCGCCTCCCGGCGACGGCGCTGCTCCGCTCGCAGCCCGTCGTAATCGGCGGCGTCGAGCACCAGGTCGAGCGCTCGTTCGTAGTCGCCGATGTCGTAGACGGTGCCCACCGGCGTGGTGTACGGGAAGGCGTCCTTGGCGATGAGGTTGCGACGGCGCACGTCGACGGGGTCCATCCCGATCTCGGCGGCGAACAGGTCCATGGCCCGCTCGATGGCGGCCGTGGCCTCGGGCCGGCCCGCGCCGCGGTACGCGGTGGTCGGCGTGGTGTTGGTGACCACGGCGCGGCTGACGAACTCGCAGCGCGGCATGTCGTACACCCCGTTGACCATGGTGCGGGTCATCACCGGCAGCGCCGCGCCCATCCGGGGGTAGGCGCCGGTGTCCTGGGTGACGACGAGGCGGTAAGCGGTGACGCGTCCCTCGCTGCTGCCCCCGATGGCGATGTCCTGCACCTGGGCTCGGCCGTGGCCCAGGCCGACCATGCTCTCCGAGCGGGTCTCCACCCACTTGGCCGGACGGCCGATGCGCCGCGCCACCTCGGCCATCAGCATCTCCTCGGGGTACTGGCCGATCTTGGCGCCGAAGCCGCCGCCCACGTCGGGCGCGATCACGTGCACCTGCTCGGGCTCCAACCGGAAGTGCCGGGCCAACTGGTCGCGCACCGAGTGCACCGTCTGGGTCGAGACCCACATCGTCAGCCTGCCGTCGTCACCCCACGACGCGGCGGCCGCCCGTCCCTCCAGCGGGCACGGCGCCACCCGCTGGTTGACGATGCGGGCGCGCACCACGACCTCGCAGTCCTCGAACAGCGAGTCGCTCTGCCCGAAGTCGAGTTCAGAGGCCAGGTTGGTGCCGGCTTCCGGGAAGAGGACCGTCTCCGAGGTCAACGCCTCGACGGGGTCGACCACCGCAGGGAGCGGGTCGTAGTCGACGTACACCAACTCGGCGGCGTCCTGGCCTTGGTAGCGCTCCTCGGTCACCACGGCGGCGATGGGCTCGCCCACGTATCGCACCACGTCGCGGGCCAACCACGGCCACGCCATGGCCGAGTTCACGAAGCCGAAGGGGGCGATGGGCTCGAGGTCGAGGTCGTCGACGGTGAGCACGGCGAGCACGCCCGGCGCGCTGCGGGCCTCCGACACGTCGACCGTCAGCAGGCGGGCATGGGCCATCGTCGAGCGCACGTAGGTCACGTGCGCGGCACCCACCAGCGGCAGGTCGTCGAGGTACACGCCCCCGGTGGTGAGGAACTTGGGGTCTTCCTTTCGCAGCACGCGGTTGCCGAGGATGCTCACCTTCAGGACGCTAACGGGAACCAGGTCGCTCGGCTCGGCCGTCGAACCGGCATGCGCACGACTCGAAGGTTGCTCGGTGCCCTGTCCGTCGCCCTTGTCGTCTCGGGGCTCGCCGCGGCACCCGCGGTTGCCTGCGGCGGTTTGGTCGCACCAAACGGCACCGTGCGACTGCTCGAGACCGCCACCCTGGCCGCCTACCACCAAGGCATCGAGCACTACATCACCTCGTTCACCTTCTCGGGCGGCGGCGGCGAGTTCGGCTCGATCGTGCCGCTGCCGGGCATCCCCAGTGAGGTGGAACGGGGCGGCGACTGGATGCTCCAGCGGCTGGTGCGGGAGACAAACACCGCGCGCCGCTCCTCTGCCGAGGGCGGGGCACTGTCCGCCGTCTCCGCCGACTCCGCCCAGGTGCTGCTGGAGAAGCGCATCGACGCCCTCGACCTCACCGTGCTCAAGGGCGGCGCCGTGGCCGTCGGCAACTGGGCTCGGGAGCACGGCTTCAACCTGTCGCCCGACGCCCCCGAGGTGCTGGAGTTCTACGCCTCGCGCAGCCCCATCTTCCTGGCCGCCCGTTTCGACGCCAACGCCGCCCAGGCCCTGGGCCAGGGGCTGGGCGACGGCACCCCCATCCACGTCACCATCCCCACCCGCACGCCCTGGGTGCCCATCCGCATCCTCAGCCTGGGCCGCGGCCCCGACGAGCCGGTGGAAGCCGACGTGTTCCTGCTCACCGACGAAGAGCCCTCGCTCCTGGGCCTGCGCGGCATGCGTACGTCACGCAGTTCGGCCGCCGGCCAGTCGCTGCTCGACGACCTGCGCTCCGACAAGGGCATGGGCTGGGTGCCCCAGAAGATGTGGTTCACCCACCTCGAAGTCGACGCCGCCGCCAAGGAGCTCGACCACGACCTGGCCATCTCCGTCGACGGCCGCACCCCGTCGAGAGTCGACGCGGGCTACGACCTGGCCGGGGCGACGTCGATCGCCGTCGACGGTCCCCTGACGCAGGACGACCCGCCGCTGTGGCCGTTTGCGGTAGGCACGTTGGCCCTGTGCACCGTCGCCGTCCTCGTCCTCAACCGCCGCTTCGGATGAGGTCGGCTTTGGTCGTCGTCGTCCTCGCCGCCACGCTCACGGCGTGCGGGGGCGACGACCCGAGCGGCGGGGCCGCCGACCGCACCGTCGACATCGAGGCCCGCTACAGCCGGTTCACTCCCGGCGACATCGCCGTGACGCTCGGCACGACGGTGCAGTTCGAGGTGCGCAACGAGGACCCCATCGACCACGAGTTCATCGTGGGCGACGATGCCGTGCAGGCCCGCCACGAAACGGGGACCGAACCCCACCACGGCGCAGTCCCGGGCGAGGTGTCGGTCCCTGCGGGCACGACGGCCGCCACCACCTATCGCTTCGACCAACGGGGGACGTTCGTCTTCGCCTGCCACCTGCCCGGGCACTTCGCCTACGGCATGCGCGGCGTGGTGCGGGTGACGTGAATCCCGCTACGACCAGAAGGTGACGTCGTCCCACACCCGCGACCAGAAGCCGGGGTCGTCGGCCTCCTCCTCGGGCGCCGCTTGGACTGCGGCGGCGGCCTGGGGCGACGGCAGGATCGCGTAGGCCTCCTCGCCCGGCTTCACCAAGCTGTACTGCTCGCGGGCCAACCGCTCGATCTCCTGGTCGGTGTTGAGCCGCTCGACCCGCGCCGCCAAGCGGGCGTTCTCGGCGTTCAGCACCTCCAGCCGCTGCTGCGTCGCGGCCAGGTCGCGCCGCTGGCCCAGGTACGTGCGGGTCGGGAAGACGGCGAGGAACAGGATCCCCACGATCACCACCGACACCATGAGGGGCCAGGCGGCACGCTTCACCGGCGCAGCCCCCGGAAGACGGCGGATTCGCCCAAGTCCTCTTCGATGCGCAGGAGCTGGTTGTACTTGGCCACCCGGTCGGAGCGAGCGGGGGCGCCGGTCTTGATCTGCCCGCAGTTCGTCGCCACCGCCAAGTCGGCGATGGTGGTGTCCTCGGTCTCGCCGGAGCGGTGCGACATCACCGCGGTGTAGGCCGACCGGGTGGCGAGGCCCACGGTCTCCAGCGTCTCGGTCAACGTCCCGATCTGGTTGACCTTCACCAGGATCGAGTTGGCGACGCCGGAAACAATGCCCCGCTGCAGCCGCTCCACGTTGGTGACGAACAGGTCGTCGCCCACCAACTGCACGCGGCTGCCCAACGCCTTGGTCATGGCCGCCCAACCGTCCCAGTCGTCCTCGGCCATGCCGTCTTCGATCGACACGATCGGGTAGCGGTCGCACAGTTCGACCCAGTAGCCCACGAAGTCGTCGGACGACAGCTTGCGGCCTTCGCCCGCCAAGTCGTATACGCCGTCGCGGTAGATCTCCGAACTGGCCGGGTCGAGGGCGATGGCCACTTCCTCGCCGGGCACCCGTCCCGCCTTCTCGATGGCCTCGACCAACAGCTTCACGGCGTCCTCGTTGGTGCCGAGGTCGGGGGCGAAGCCGCCCTCGTCGCCCACTGCGGTGGACAGGCCGCGGTCGTGCAGGACCTTCTTGAGCACGTGATAGATCTCGGTGCCCCAGCGCAGCGCCTCGCTGAAGGACGCGGCGCCGACGGGCATGACCATGAACTCCTGCAGGTCGATGTTGTTGTCGGCGTGGGCGCCGCCGTTGACCACGTTCAACATGGGCACCGGCAGCACGCAGGCGTTGGCCCCGCCGACGTAGCGGTAGAGGGGGAGGTCGAGCTCGTCGGCCGCCGCCTTGGCCACGGCCAGGCTCACCCCGAGGATGGCGTTGGCCCCGAAGTGGGCCTTGTTGTCGGTGCCGTCTGCCTCGATCATCATCGAGTCGACGCTGCGCTGGTCGAGCGCCTCCACGTCCTCCAGCAGGTCGCGTAGTTCGTCGTTGACGAAGGCCACGGCCTGCTGCACGCCCTTGCCGTTGTAGCGCTCGCCGCCGTCACGCAGTTCGACGGCCTCGAAGGTGCCGGTCGAGGCGCCCGACGGCACGATGGCCCGGCCCTTGGCGCCCGACTCCAGGAACACCTCGACCTCCACGGTCGGGTTGCCACGGGAGTCGAGGACTTCCCGCCCCACGATGTGCTCGATGCCGCTCACGGTCTGCTGTGGCTCCTGTTGTAGATGTTGACAAAGTTACCAGGCCTTGACCTCGTCCCAGAGGGAATCCAGCACGGGCAAGCCTGCGGTGGCCAAGTCGATGCCCCGTTCGGCGGCCAGCGATTCGACGCCCCGGAAGCGGTCGCGGAACTTGGCCGTCGCACCTCGCAACGCCGCCTCGGGGTCGATGTCGAGGTGGCGGGCCACGTTGACCACGGCGAACAAGAGGTCGCCCAACTCTTCGTCGGACGGCTCCGCCTGCAACTCGGCCAACTCCTCGGCCACCTTGGGGTACACGTCGTCGACCGACGGCCAGTCGAAGCCCACCGAGGCCGCCTTGCGCTGCACCTTGTGGGCGTGCAGCAGCGACGGCAGGTCGCCGGGGATGCCGTCCATCATCGACGAGCGCCCCTTCTCGGCCTTCTTGATCTGCTCCCAGTTGGTGACGACTTGGTCGGCGGTGTCGGCTGCGACGGTGCCGAAGACGTGGGGGTGGCGGCGCACCAACTTGTCGTGGATGCCGCGGGCAACCTCCGCCAGGTCGAAGTCGCCCGACTCGGCCCCCAAGGTGGCGTGGAAGAAGACCTGGAACAGCAGGTCTCCGAGTTCCTCGCACAAGTGGTCGGGGTCGCCCGCCTCGATGGCTTCCAGGACTTCGTAGGTCTCCTCCAGCAGGTGCCGGGTCAAGGTGCGGTGCGTCTGCTCCTGGTCCCACGGGCACTTCTCCCGCAGGGTGCGCACGAGCTCGGCGAAGCGCACCAGCTCGGCGGCCACGGGCGACGCCAAGGCGGGGATGAACAACGACGTGAGGTGGTCGGGCTCGAAGGCCCGGTCGAGCTCGTCCCACGCCACGGTGAACACCGCTTCGTCGGGCAGGCCGAGGCGCTGGAGGACGGTGACCGTCGGCCCGTCGTCGACGGCGAGCTTGATGTCGGAGAGGACGAGCTTGGTGTCGCATTGCGACACGACGAGCGGCCCCGTCTCCCCCGCCGCCTCGACGGCGAAGCGATGGCCGTCGACCAGCCGCCCCGCGGCGCCGATGTGGGACTGCACAAGGTCGAGGAACGACAGGGCGGGCAGCACCTCGACCTGGACCCGGTCGTCGGTGCGCAGGAGCTCCACCGCACGCTCGGCCACGACCGGCGAGCCGGGCACGAGGTAGAGCACCTCACCGTTCTCCTCGGCGGCGTCGACCAACGCGGTCACGATCCCGGCGTAGACGGCGTCGAGCGTGTCGGCCGCGTCGTACAGCTCGTCGAAGCCGGCGGCGTCGGCCACGGCGTCGGCGGCCGGGTGCCTCCGGGTGCGCAGGAAACGACGGGGGATGCGTTCGATGGCGGCCTGCGTGGCCACCGTCAACAGGTCGGGGCCCGCCGGGCCGAGCCCGGCCACCACGACCCGAGGGGTCACTGGAGAGGCACGCCTTCTGCCGGCTCGGCCGGCGTCGTCGTCGACGTGGCAGGCAGGTCGGGCGGCACCACGCCAGGACGTTGCCCTTCGCGGTCGAAGCGCCCGTAGCGGGGGTTCACCTCGATCTTCGCTTTGGCCAGCGTCTCCTGCAGGAAGGTGGTGAGGGCGTTGCCGGCCTGGGATTCGAGGAACTGGCGGATCTGGTCGGCCACCTCTTCGATCGGTTGTGTCTTCTTCGACTGCACCTGGATGAGGTAGTGGCCGCGGTCGGTGCGGATGGGGCCCACAACTTGGGCCGGTGCCGCCTCGCTCACGGCAGCCTGGGCTTCGGGCGGGAAGGCGCTGCCGGGCACGCAGCCGAGGTCGCCGCCGCTGGTTGCGGTGGCCGTGTCCTTCGACTCGGCCCGGGCGATGGCGGCGAAGTCCTGGCCTGTGTCGAGGCGGCGCTTGATGTCGTCCGCTGTGGCTTTGGCCGCCGCCTCCTGGTCGGGCGGGGGCGGTGCCTCGCCCGAGAAGCCACCGGTGACGATCTGGCGGGCGCAGAACTGCTCGAAGTACTGCGGGTTGCCCCGGTAGAACTCCTCGATCTGTTGCGGCGACACCTGCTTCTGGAGGTCTTCCTGCAACACGGTGACCTCGGCGGTCGAGCGGGCGATCTCGTCGAGGAACTCCTTGGGGAAGGCGTCGTAGAGCTCTTTGTCCTCGGGCGACTGGGCCAATTGCTCACGGGCCTCGCGCACCGCCTCGTCGGTGACCGGCAGCTTGCGCCGCTCCACCTCCTGGTGGACGAGCTTGAAGTAGATGCGCCGGGTCAGCGTCTCGGCCACGAAGGTGCTGCCGAAGGTGCCGCTGGTGCCCGTGCCCAGCACGCTCACGCCCTGCTGCTCCCGACTGGCGCGCAGCGCGTCGAGGTACTTCGGGTTGGCTTTCACCGCCTCCAGCTCGCGGTTGAGCTCGTCGACGCTGATGCGCTCGCCGTTGACCTTGGCGGCAAACGGGGCGACGTCGCCGCACGCACTGGCCCCGAGGGCGAGCACGGCCGCGATGAGGAGGACGCTGATTCGTCTCACGGTGGTCACGATGCTACCGAGGGCATCTCGGCAGGGACGATTTCGGCCAGGAACGCCATGAGCACCTCGGCCGGGTGAGCACCCCTGGGCAACGGCAGGACGACCTGCTGGAGGTCTTCTTTGTAGACGGCTTTGGGGAAGCGGCGCTGGAGGCGGATCGTCTGGCTCGTCTTGAGTTGCAGCGGCGCCATGCGGGCCACGTCGCGGGCCACGGCGATCTCCCGCACGCCGACCCGTGCACACTCGGCCCGCAGGCGCCCGACGGCCAGCAGCGCCTCGGCGGGGGCGGGCAGCGGACCGTAGCGGTCGAGCCACTCGTCGCGGATGTCGTCGACCTCGGCCTGGGTTGTGACGGTGGCCAGGCGCCGGTAGGCCTCCAGGCGCAGATCCTCGCGAGCCACGTACTCCTTGGGCAGGTGGGCGTCGAGGGGCAGGTCGAGCTTGATCTCGGCCGGCTCCCGCGGCTCCTCCCCCTTCAGCTCCGCCACCGCTTCGCTGACCATCTGCACGTAGAGGTCGTAGCCCACCGCGGCGATGTGGCCCGACTGGTCGCCGCCCAGCAGGTTGCCCGCGCCACGGATCTCCAGGTCGCGCATGGCGATCTTGAAGCCGCTGCCCAACTCGGTGTGCTCGCCGATCGTCTTCAGCCGTTCGTAGGCCTCTTCGGTGAGCGACCGGTCGGGCGGGAAGAAGAGGTAGGCGTAGGCCCGCATGCCGGCCCGCCCCACCCGACCGCGCAACTGGTGGAGCTGGCCGAGGCCGAGCAGGTCGGCTCGGTCGGCGATGAGGGTGTTGACCGTGGGCATGTCGATGCCCGACTCGATGATCGTCGTGCACACGAGCACGTCGTACTGGCCTTCCCAGAAGTCGAGCACGACCTTCTCCAACGTGCCTTCGTCCATCTGCCCGTGGGCGACGGCCACGCGGGCCTCGGGCACCAGTTCCTTGATGCGGGCGGTGACGTGCTCGATGTCCATGACCCGGTTGTGTACGAAGAACACCTGGCCCTCGCGCAGCAGCTCGCGTCGGATGGCCTCGGCCACCGCCCGCTCGTCGTACTCGCCCACGTAGGTGAGGATGGGCTGGCGATCGGCCGGCGGCGTGTTGAGCAGCGTCAGGTCGCGGATGCCGGTGAGGCTCATCTCCAAGGTGCGGGGGATCGGCGTGGCCGTGAGCGTCAGCACGTCGACGTTGGTGCGCAGCTTCTTGATGGCTTCCTTGTGGGTGACGCCGAAGCGCTGTTCCTCGTCGACCACCAGCAGGCCGAGGTCCTTGAACGCGATGTCGCCACTGAGGAGGCGGTGGGTGCCGATGACCACGTCGACGCTGCCGTCCTTGATGCCCTCGGTGACCTTCTTGGCCTGGCCGGGGGTGAGGAACCTCGACAGCACCTCGACGCGCACCGGGTACCCGGCGAACCGCTCCGAGAACGTCCCGAAGTGCTGCTGGGCCAGGAGGGTCGTCGGCACCAGCACCGCCACCTGCATGCCGTCCTGGACTGCCTTGAACGTGGCCCGCAGGGCGACCTCGGTCTTGCCGAAGCCCACGTCGCCGCACACCAGGCGGTCCATGGGGACGGGCTCTTCCATGTCGCCCTTGACCTCGGTGACGGCCGTGAGCTGGTCGGGCGT